>CAZMCN010000058.1:0-12829 GCA_964564845.1 uncultured Pirellulales bacterium
ATTCACTTGTCAAAGAGCTATTTCCGCCAGAGGCGGTTTTTATCGTACCATCTCCATACAATTTTACAAAAATATTTCAGTATTCACGCTTCGAAATTATAAGCATTCCAGCGGGAAAAAACAAAGTATTTTCTCAATCATATCTTTTTTATTTCGTATGAAAGTTTTTTGAAATTTTTCTGCCGTAAGGGTCTTTTATCTATACTGGGACTACTGCAATTATGGGACTGAAATAGAGGGCGCCCCTGCGAACAAACAGCGATTTGAGACAGTATAAAAATATTATTGATGATTTACTCGAAGACCGCCCGAATCTTGCATCTGTGTCATTCTGGCTCGCTGTGTCATTAACTGCATTGTTTGGCTATAGTTACAGCTCTTATAGGGCGTATTTTGTGAGTTTTTGATTATATCTTGTTGCGAGGCGCTTTGTAACTTGGCCGCATCATACGTTAAGCGTTGTTAACGAATTGATTTTGCAGCAGTTAAAAAAGTTAAGAGCGCAGGTTGTTAAGCCGATAAATGCTTCGTGTAAAAGGGTTTGTTGCCATTATAACCTTCGAAGATAACTGATAGAAGAGGGTGTTGATTTGAGTTTTTTCGGCATATGAAAATTAAACAGATTGTAACGATTGTATTAGTGTTGGTTGTTGGCATTCACGTGGCAGGGTGCGGAAATAAATTTTTCGACCCGACACAGATAGGCAGATTTCGGCCTGTTCCAACGGTAAATGTAATACTGGATTCATTGGGCGTCGCCGATGAGACACCGTCAACCTGGGCAGCAGCAGAAGAACCACGACCAATTGATGTTTTTGCTTATGATAGCGATTATATTTTTGGTTCCGGGGATATTGTGAGGGTGTCTATTTTTGAACTGCTTCAGGAAGGTATTCCATTTGACCAGCAATTTATTGTTACTGAAACCGGTAACATATCAATACCGGAGGTTGGGATAGTTGCAGCGGCCGGGCTGACTGAATCTCAGCTCGAAGAAGAAATTGCGCAAAGCCTTAAGCCCGGGAAATTAAGAGAGCCTTTAGTTACCGTTACGCTTATCAGCTCCGTGAAAAACAGATTTTCAATATCCGGCGATGGCGTGCCTTTCCCAAACCGATATCCTATTCCAAGATATGATTTCAGATTAAATGAAGCACTTGCACTGGCAGGGGGGATAAGTCAGTTCAATACAAGCTACATTTATGTTTCCAGGCCTGTTACCGGAAAGGAAGAAATAACCGAGGCGGGCGAACCCGAAATTTTCCAGCCCCAAATAAGACCACAAAAAGAAATACCCGAAAAGGATATGCTCGAAATTATAGCTCCAAGGTCACAAGGTCACAGTCCTGAAAACAAACTGGTTATAAGCACTGCAGAAATGATAACAGAGAAGGAGCTTGCCGATATGGCACTGCCCACAGGTTTTGAAACACCCCCGGACAATCAGCAGCAGTTAAGTGACCTTGAAAAAATACTCGAAAAATTAACCGGTTCAGTCGGTCGAGAGACTATTGATGAACCCATAGATAGCGAAAAACAGGGGAGTATTGAATGGATTTTTCAGGATGGGAAATGGGTCCCCGTCCAGGTCGGAAAGGCCAAACCGCCCTCGCCGGTCAAAACTATACCTCGTAAAGCCGTTGAACCGTTGAAGGAAAAAGTGCCTGAGGATTTTGACTGGGACCAGCTCGGCGCCGCAGCAGTACAAAGCAGAGTAATAAAAATACCGGCAGACAAACTGGCCGGCGGAGACCCAAGGTATAATATCGTGATAAGAGCCGGTGACAATATTCATGTACCTGTTGACCTTATCGGCGAATTCTATATTTATGGTAATACAAACCTGCAGGGAGCTGTACCTTTGACGGGAAGGCCGATGACTCTCAAGCAGGCTATGTCAACTGCTGGAGGTCTTGGACCTCTGGCCTGGCCAAAACGATGTGAGGTCGTAAGGAGAATAGGTAAGAATAAAGAACTAACCGTGATGGTGGATTTGGACAAAATTGCTGCTGGTGAGCACCCGGATTTCTTTATTAAGCCGAACGATTGGATAAATATCGGCACACATTATACTGCAAGATGGCGGGCTGTTTTGAGAAATTCGTTCAGAGCTACTTACGGGTTCGGATTTATTTACGACCGGAATTTTGCTGATAGAGATTACGGTACCAGCAGGCCTTTCCCCAACTGGTCGTTGAAGTAGAATTATTGGGTTATGGTGGATAATATTGTTTCTTCTGAGCACCAAATACAGCGAGCAAATGCGATGCAATCATCTTCGGAGAAGTTGGAAACCACAAAACCAACCTGGATAGGATGGAACGAACTTGGTTTGCATAATTACATCAGGATACTGATAATCGCAGCGCTGTTCTACTATCTTTTTCAGAATGAAATTGGAAGTATTGTTCGTAGGTGGGCTACCGATAGCAGTTGGTCGCACGGCTTTCTAATTCCTCTCTTCAGTCTATACTTCATCAACCAGCACAAATGTGAGATTCTTCGTTTGGTTCAAAACAAACAATTGGCGCCCAATTACCTCGGTTTGTTGTTTATGATTTGTGCAATTGTTTTTTATCCGCTTAACATAGTCCACTTCAGATTAGGGTATCTACAGCCGATGTGTATGATAGCTACACTTGGAGCAATTGTGCTGCTTCTGGGTGGTTGGCGCCTGGTTAAATATTCGTGGCTTCCGGTCCTTTTTCTGGTTTTCGCCGTTCCATTACCGCAGAGATATTACGTTATGCTGACTATGCCAATGCGAAAATGGGCCGCCACGGTGGTAGGTGTCTTGTTGGATTTGGTCCCTAAACTGCAAACTGAAGTAAGTGGCGTGGTCATTGGTGTCATTTACAAGGGCCGACAGATGGAGCCTCCCCTTAATGTCGCAGAGGCCTGCAGCGGAATGAGACTGCTGATGGCATTTCTGGCCCTGGGCGTTGCTATGGCATATCTGCACTATCGACCTCTGTGGCAGCGTTTTATCCTGCTTGGCAGCACAATACCGATAGCAATATTCTGCAACATAGTAAGGGTTACTGCTACCGGTTTTATTTATATTTTGTGGAACCCAAAGTATACTCAGGGTATTTATCATGATTTCCTCGGCCTGGCAATGCTTCCGTTGGCCTTTGGTTTATATGGTTCTCTTGCTTGGTTTATGTCGAGTCTGTTTGTTGAAAAAATCCCGACTAAACCGCCGGACATTGTCGTTCGTCGTAAAAAAATCACAACGGATGACCTGCAGAGGGGACCCCAAAATGCGAAGTAATGCGTTCGGGCAACCCCAGGTTGAAGCGAGACAAATGATACGAGAGACGATAAAAATTTATTTGCAGCCGGCTTTTCTGATTTGTGCCGTTGTGCTGGCAACAGCCGGCGGCAGTATGTCAATAGCGATAAAAAGTTTTGGTGTATATTTAAGGAAGGAGCCTCTTCCATTAAAAAAACCCTTGCAGCTCTTGGATGAAATGAAACTGTCACCTTATAAGGTAATATGGAAACAAGAAATCAAAAACGAACAGATTATCAAGGAACTCCGCACCGAGGACTATATTCAGTGGGACCTGGAAGATGCCGGTGTGTCAGCCGAAAGTCCTGTTCGGTATTGCTCATTGTTTATTACTTATTACGGACTTCCTGACGTAGTGCCGCATGTTCCTGAAGAATGTTATATCGGTGTCGGCAACCAAAGGTTGAGCTCTGACAGTATAACATTCGAAGTCAATAAAGGTGGCGAAGAACAAAAAATTCCAGGCAAATACCTCGTTTTTGGCAGCGTTGATTCCAGCCACTGGCGCAGTACAAAATTTCCGGTTATGTATGTTTTTAACGTCAACGAACAATATGCCAACAGCAGAGAAGCCGTCCGAATAGCTCTGAATAAGAACCTTTTTTACAAGCATTCGTACTTCTGTAAGATTGAGTGGAAGTTTTTTAATCAGAAATATGGTTCGCGAATTTATCCAAACAAAGAAGATGCTATAGCAGCAGGCCAAAAGCTCCTGAGTGTAATCCTGCCTGTCTTGGAACAGGAGCATTGGCCCGACTGGAAAAACGCAGCGGATAAATGATATAGTTTAGCGGGAAAAAATGAAATATTAAACAACCGATGGTTGATGAAAGGAGAAAATTCATGGCAAGGAAACAATTGAATAAAAAAGTTGCACTTATTGGCTCAGCAGCTTTCGTATTATTGGTGCTGGCCGCTATCGCTGTTTTTCTGCGACTCACTCAAAAACCGGACGAGTTCATTAAAGACGGCGATGCGGCATTGCTCGTCAAAGATTATAACGAGGCTGTACGCAGTTATGACAAAGCAATTAGACTGGCAAAAACAGATTCGCTTAGGAAGATGCTGCATTTTAAGCTTGCTGATGTTTATATCGAAACCGACGAATGGCCTAAGGTGCTCGGACATTGGGGTGCAATAATACAGATAGACCCAAAGAACCTAAAAGCACGATTTGGACGATTGAAATACTATTACATAATCGCTGGTGGCGCAGGCTCGGTACCAATTTGGCAGGAAACTTTAACGCAGGCCTCTGAATTTATCGATGTCGTCGAGGATACAGAGCTTCTTAGGGAAGATACGACAGAATGGGACCCCTATAAAAAACCCGACGAAGCAGGCGAGGGACAATTAGGTCCGTTCCTCTACTTAGTCAGAGGCAGAGCATTTCTTGAAATCGCAAAAATGCAGGCCGTTGCCGACCCGAACGAATATCTTACTCAGGCAATCGAGGACTTGAAAAAGGTTCAGAAGCTCCAGCCGGAGAATATCGATGCATATTGGTATTTAGCACAGGCAACTATCACAAAAGGAGATATTCTCGCCGCACAGAGTGACCCCGAAGAAAAAGACAAAGCCGCAAAAGAAGCTCAGGTGTATTTAAAGCAGGCAATCGAGGTCGCTGATGACAATGTTAAAGCTCATATTAATCTTCTAACAACCAGACTTATGCTCAGCAGCATAGAACAGCGCCAATCTCTTGAGCCTGAATATTTGTCGCTGGTGGATAAATTCCCCTCGAATCCACAGGCTCATTGGGCGTTAGCCAGTTTCTATTTAAGTCTTGGGCTCAACAATCTCGATGATGCAGAACAAGCACTTGCTAATGCAACCGAATTGGACCCGGAAAATGTAATTTATGCAAGAGCTGCAGCCAATTTACACTATCGCAAGTTCTCTGTTTATAACCAAAAACCCCAGCTTATCAAGGCGATAGAAGTCGCCGGAAACGCTCTTACATTGCCGGGTGCACAGCAAAGCAAAGGCCCGGAACAATGGGTAAATAGAACTAATAGACTTTCATTGTATATTTTTCTTGCGAACTGTTATCTCGAACAGTTGCTCCAAATCGGCGACCGCCAGTCACCGGCTGCTATAGCTCTGTTAAAAGATGCTGAACTGGCGGTGCACGAAATCGAACAGCTCGTCGGAAGTGGCGAGGACCCGCAGGTTATTAAGTGGAGGGGAATGCTTGAGCTTGCCAGAGGAAATACGAGTCTCGCCGTAAGGAATCTGTACGACGTTTACGAGAAAGATAAAGCATCCAGACCACCTGCCCAGAGAGATGCACAACTTTCTTATAATCTTGCCAGGGTTTTTCAGAACACTTCTGAAATCGGTGCGGTTATGGAATTTATGACAACCGCACTAAATGCTGGTTATGCTGCCGTCAAACCTGATGTTTATTTGGATTATGTTGAAATCCTCTTGAGGTTCAGGCTTTTTTCCGCCGCTATGCCCAACTTAAAAGCCTATGAGGACAATTTTGGCCCCAGCGAAAGAAGCCGGATGCTTCGCATCAGTGCATATATTGCCGCATCGCAGTTCGACCAGGCCGAGGCGGAAATAGCCAAAAGAAAACAGAATGACCCAAATACAATTAGACTCAATATGGCATTTTTGCAGGGTAAAATCAGACAAATGCGGCGCTCTTTGGCACAAAGAGAAAGCGCAGCTTTATTGCCCGGTGCAGAAAAAGACAAGGTCGGATTAAGCACTGCTGAAGAACAATTAATCAAAAATCAACTCAAAAGTTACAGAGAAGCTGTAGGTGGATTGGCAGAGCAATTGCTGCTGATGGAGCCAAACTCCGTTGGTGGTGGTCATATCGCTGTCGTTTGCGAACATTATGTAGCGGAGAAGGAGATTAAAAAAGCCAAAGATTTGGTGGATAAATATTTGGATTATTTCCCTGAGAATGCAACGGCCCGGTTTTACAAACAGTTGCTTCTTGAGCCCGAGCCGGACAAAATTACACAACAAAGGCGAAGGGAACTTGAAAAAGATGTTTTATCAAATATCTCTGAACCGGCTGTTAGGGCTATGAGTCTGGGGGCATTTTATCAAAGAAATAACGAACCAAACAAGGCAGTTGAGCAGTTTAGGAAAGTCCTGGACGTATATGACTGGGCCGGACGGGTCGTAACTGTCACTGACGAGCCTGAGGAAATGACAAATCCTCAGAGATTTGCTGCTGCCTATATTTTCCGTTTGTCGCTCGCAGCAAAGGACTGGAAGTTAGCCGAGCAGATAGCAGAAATAGTTCGCCGTAAAAATCTTGATGAGTGTGACGGTAAATTTTTTGCCGCCAGGATTGCCGCAACCAAAGGACAATATAATGATGCGATTTCACTTATCGATGAATGCCTGCTGCTTAGACCTGTCTTCTCACAGGCCTATATGTTGAGAAGCTCCGTCAACAACGCTCTTGGAAATGAACGTGCATCTATTGAAGACGCCCAGAGGGCATATTCTATGAACCCCCTCGACGCAAGTATTGCAAGAGTTTTGGTCGGTGTGCTGTATGCGCGTAATAAAAAGCTTGGAGATAATGTATCGCCTGACCAGATACTCGAAGAAGAAGCAGCCTGGAACAGAGCTCTGGCACTGAACCCGGCAGATTTGCAGCTGCGCAGCCTTTATGCTCAATACTTAACTGAAAAAAAACCACAGGATGCCCTCGCAATTCTGCAAAATTTGCAAAAAGTCACCCCCAGTGTGGACAATGCCGTACTGCTCGGAAAGATAGCAACAAAAGTAGCTCAGGAACAAATGAATCCGGAACTAAAACAGGCGTATTTTGATATTGCTGCCGAATCGTTCGAGCAGGCCCAAAAATCCGAGCCTAATAACGAGAAAATGCTTTACGAGTATGCCCAGTACTACACGGCTCGGGGAGAGGATGAAAAGGCAGAGCAGCTATTAGTGCAGGCGAACGATAAAATAATGCTTTGGGACTATTATTACAAAGCAGGAAAATTCAAAAATGCAAAGGCGGTTCTGGAACAGTTATATTCAGATGATGTCAAAGACAGTAACATCGTCAAAGGACTTTTACTCGTCGCAGAGAAAACCGACGACAAAGACGCCGCAAGGAAATATTCTGAAAAGCTTTTATCACTCGAAAACACAATTGATAATCATCTGTATCAGGTGCAGGCCTTCCTCAGACTCGGCCTTGTTAAAGAAGCTGAACACAAATTGCAAAGCTTTAGTGAAAAATATCCCGATGAACAGCGAGCCCCGTTGTTTGAAGCATGGCTGGCTATGAAAAAGGGACAACTCAGCAAAGCCCTTAACCTGACAAATCGATATCTCGAAGCCGACCAGGACAATGCTATGCCCTGGAGACTCAGAGGGGAAATCAATTATTTACTGGCAAAGTATGAGCAGGCAATCAGCGACCTTAAAATGAGCAAGTTATTGGCGGATGAACCTTCAACAAGGGTCGTCCTGGCCAAGGCATACCGACAAGCATCACGCGAAGACGAGGCTATAACCGAACTTAAAAGTACAATTGACCATCCCCAGGCACCTATGGAAGCCAGATTATTGCTTGAACTTATTTACACGCAACTGCGAAGAAAGGCCGACCTAATAAAACTTTATGACGATTCCATTGCAAAATTCCCTGACAGTGGTTTCTGGTACAACCGGGCAGGGGCTTTCGCTGTGGCACAAAATAACTTGAGTCTGGCTGAGCAATTGTATCAGCTTGGATGGCAAAAAAATGTTGAGGCCAACGATAAACAGGCCGCAGAAGAGGCTTTCGGCAGATATTTGCGGGTGCTTGTGTTGGCTGGAAAGCTCGATAAAGTTTTTGAGGAGGCGGGAAAGTATGTTGATGGTGATTTTGCGTCTGTAGCCTACTTGGGAATGGCTGAGGCAAAACTGAAGATGAACGATAAACAAAACGCCGTACAATATTGCCAAAAAGCGCTGGACAAAGCTACACAGAATGAAGTGCTCGAGGTGAGAGTCCTGCAGAAAATGTACTCCCTTTTGGGGGAAAAAGAAGTTTTGACCTATTGTAAAGAAAGACTTCAGAAAAATCCAGATTCACTTGCTGCTAATTTTACTATGTTTAGCTTGATGAGACTTAACGGTCAATACAATAAAGCAATTGAATATATTGACAGATGCTTGGAGTTAGCCCAGCCTGATAGCCCTAACAGAACTAATTACATCCTGGGGAAAGCAGCCGTTTTGGGAATGGCTTATACAAAAACTTCCGATAATGACTATCTTGCAAGAGCTATCGAACAGTATGAAAGTTTGGTAATTAAAATGCCGAGTAATACAGTGATTCTGAATAATCTGGCTTATATGCTGGCTGACGGGGATATGCGCCTCGAAGAGGCTCTCGAGTACGCCGAACGGGCTCATCGTATAAAACCGAATGACCCGGGCTTATTGGACACTTATGCTTATGTGTTATATAAGAACGGAAAATACGACCAGGCCGCCGAGTATTTGCAGTCCGCAAAGCAGCTCTATGAGGAGGATGCCGTCTCCGCACCCGCTGAAGTGTACGAGCATTTAGGGATGATAAAGGAAAAAATGGGAGCGAACTTCGAGGCTGTCGCAGCGTATAAACAAGCATTGGAGGATGGTGCAGCTCAGATGTCAGAAGTATCAAAGGAACGAATTAGAAAAGCTATCGAGCGTCTTTTACGCTGATTGATGTAACCGGCATAACGATTACAAATGGCAGAGCAAAAGGAAATAATTAGAAAAACGGCAGGACCAAGGCCGGTCCCTGCTGCCACAACCCTCACTCCCAGAGATATTTTTCTAATATTACGCAGGCACATACTGCTGATAACTTCTCTTACTGTTGTAGGTTTGATTATGGGCGGCGTTGCCTGGTATCTCTTGCTTAAATACGCCCCAAAATATACCGCCCAGACCCTTATTAAAGTTCTGCCGCCCGTAGATAAAGACCCTACGAAAATCGGGATGGGCATACCGGCCAAGGAAATTCAATATAGCCACCGGCAAACAATGGCTGCACTTATGAGTCAGCAGAGCGCCCTGCAGGAGTTACTTGGAAAATCCGCCGTACAAAACACTAAGTGGTTTAAGCGTTTTGGCAATATTGAATACGAAAGATATAAATGTATTGCCAGAGGGTATAAGGACTTAAAAAAGCGTTTTGGCGTTTATCCCCAAAGAGATAGTGACTTTCTTGTTATCTCTATGACCTGCGGCGATGGAAAGGAAGCAGCCTTGATTGTAAACGAAATGGTGCGTCTATTTATTAAATCACAGGGAAGTAAAAAAGAAACCGAGGTTGCTGAAAAACTCGCAGCCCTTGGAGACCGACGGGATATGGTTCAGGGAGAATTGACTCTCATCGAAGATACATTAAGTAACATTCGGGAACAGTTTAATTTAACAGATATTGAAGAACGCAATTTCCAGCATACTATAACGCTCAGACTTGCCGATTTGGAGTCCGAGGAAAACAAAATCGCTTTGGAAATAAGTCAGGCCAGAGCGGATATGAACAACCTTCAGGCGCAGGCAACAGGTCCTGTTACCGAACTGGTCAAACACCAGGTTGAGAACGACCCCACAATGGTTGTGCTCCTCCAGCAGCTTGCTTTCCAGGAGTCCCTCCTGACCGGAATGCTGACAAAGTTTGGGGAAAATCACAGAGTCATTCGTGAAACTCAGGAACGAATAAATACTATCAGGGAGGAAAGACGCCTCAGAAAAGCTGACATTGCCGAACAGACCCGCCAGGCAAATCTTCAGGCTGCTCAGAACGAGTTGGCCGTGTTGGCGGGTTCGCTTGAGCAGTTGGAAAAAATGAGAAAGGCCGCTGCTTATCAAAAGATGAACCTTGACCTCGCCCGTATACAGTATGCAAAACAAATAAGCTTGAAGGATGAACGAAAGAGAATGCTTGATTCAATCAAAGAACAAGTTGACCTGCTCAGAATAATGCAGAAGGACCCCGAAACCCCTAAGGTACAGTATGTTGGAGATGCCCTGGAGCCCCTGGAAATAAGTTCGCCAAAATTAAAAATTTATCTCCCTGGCGGGACAGTGCTGGGCCTTTTGATGGGTATAGGCCTTGCTTTTCTTATCGAAACCTTAAACGACCTCGTGCGAACACCAAGGGACGTAGCAAGGTATTTATACATTCGGCTTTTGGGAATTATTCCTGATATGGCCGAAGACAGACAAACCAGAGGAATCGACCCATGCCTCGTTGTGCACGAGGTGCCTTATTCTATCTTAAGCGAATCATACAGGCAGCTGCGCACCAACTTAAAACTGTCCAACCCTCTGAATCCTTCCGGAGTTTTCCTTATCAGCAGTGGGGCACCACGTGACGGAAAAACTTCCGTAGCCGTTAATCTCGCAACAACTTTTGTTGCTGAGAGTAAAAGAGTTTTACTTATAGACGCTAATTTTTGGCAGCCGATTTTGCATAAAGTATTTCCGGCAGTAGCTCCGCAGGAGCAGCAGGAGATTGAGCTGGCACCTTCAGGATTAAGCAGCCTGCTGGCCGGTAAATGTACCGAACAGCAAGCCATAAGGCCTACCGGCATCGAGGACCTTGACCTGATAGATGCCGGTCCGCTGCCCTCTAACCCCACTGAGTTAATAGACAGTGTACGGATGCAGGAGCTCATTAACCGGCAGCGCAATAATTATGATTATGTTATCATTGATGGCCCACCTCTCTTACTCGTCAGTGATGCTAAAATACTGGCCGGCCTTGTTGACTACACAATCTTAGTCGTCAATGCCAATACTACAACACGAGGCGCCGCTTTGAGAACTATTCGGGAACTGACAAATGTGGACGCAAAAATTGCCGGCTGTGTCCTTCTTGCCGCAAAGGCGATGAAGGGCGGTTATTTCCACGAGCAGTTCAAGTCCTTCCAAAAATATCAAAAGTTGCAGCTTGCAAACTCGATTTGAAGCAGGCATAATATTTATCATCGCTTGTTTTTCTGAAAGGCCGTTTGATGGAGAAATTTTTGGTTACCGGCGGGGCCGGTTTCATCGGTTCAAATATCTGCGAAAAACTCATCAAGCAGGGCGCTTTTGTAAGAGTCGTTGATAATTTAATAACAGGCAAAAAAAGAAATCTCGAAAACATTTTAGACGGGATTGATTTTATAGAGGCCGATATGGGCGATGAAAATGTCGCCCGCAAAGCAATGAAGGGAGTCGATGTTGTTTTGCACCAGGGCGCCTTGTCCTCGGTCCCGCGCAGCGTTGACGACCCCGCCGCAACTCACCGGCATTGCGCCGATGCAACTTTCACTCTGCTTTTGGCTGCTCGTAATGCCGGCGTAAAACGCTTTGTTTACGCCGCCAGCTCATCCGCTTATGGCGATACCCCTACGCTGCCCAAAGTCGAATCAATGCCGCCACGCCCGCTTTCACCTTATGCAGCCGCAAAAGTCGTCGGCGAGTATTATGCCAAAGTTTTTTACGAAGTCTATGGCCTTGAAACTGTGTCGCTCCGCTATTTTAATATTTTCGGCCCGCATCAGGACCCCACAAGCCAGTATGCAGCGGCAATACCGGCCTTTGTAACCGCTATCTTGAAGGATGAAAAACCTACTATTTTTGGCGATGGCGAGCAAAGCCGTGATTTCACCTATGTTGATAACGTCGTCAACGCTAATCTACTCGCCGCAACCGCCGAACACACCGCAGGCGAAGTCCTTAATATCGCCTGCGGCCGGGCCGTTACTGTTAATCGGATTATTGAAATAATCAACGAGCTGCTCGGCAAAAATATTAAGCCTCTCTACACCGACCCGCGCCCCGGCGACGTAAAGCACTCACTCGCCGACATTACCCTCGCCGAGAAAACTATCGGCTATAAACCAACAGTCCATTTCAGGAAAGGCCTGCAAAAAGCCATAAAATGGTACCACGGCAACCTGCTATAACCACCTCTTAAGACCACCCAATAATCAATCGTAAATCGCAAATCGTCAATGAAATGCCTTTTACCCCGCATTTGTTTTTAAAACATTTCTGATAAGCAACGTTCATTCATTAGCCGAATAGTCTCTCCCAACGCTACAACTATTTTTTGGTAGTGGCTTATATCTTCGTATGAAAGGTTTCTTCTTTGCCGGTCTCGGCCTCTACCGGCGGATGCCTGTGCCAGGGCAGTTCTCTCCAACATAAAGATACCGCCGAGAGCTATCAAAAACCAAACGATAAGTCCAACTGCCAACATCTATACTTTTGACAATTGTGTTTTTCGTAGATAGGTCAAGCTTTTCAACTTTCCCGCCATAGTACACAGTATGCCATAGATATTGACCATCGGCTGAGATACGACCCCGCCAAGGAGCACTTCCCAAAGGATGATGATCTTCAACTACCTCGTATGTATGAGCATCAAATTCTCTATATCCTTCATCCCAATCTCCATACATCATGCGTGCACACAACTTGTCCCCATCTGGAGAAAGATCAATACTGTAGCACGCTGGTGCTGGCAAGATAGTCTCCAACTGATAGGTCGGAACTTGTGCTGTAGCTTCT
>CAZMCN010000059.1:0-12544 GCA_964564845.1 uncultured Pirellulales bacterium
AAGGGTTAATATTTACCGAATTATACTTGAGGATGCCCTCTCTTCATATCTTCACTAAGACACGAAGGGAAATTATCAAGATAAGAAGATAAGAACAGATTTTGTTTGGTGGTTATTGCAGGCCGATGAGCCAGTATTTTGTGAAGATGGCAAGGTCTTTGTTGTCGATGGAGCCGGAGAAGTCAAGGTCAGCCTGTCGGCAATTTGTTTTTAACCAGCAATCAGCGAACTTCAATAAATCAGGATTATTTACATCGCCATCGCCTGTAAGGTCTGCACCGCCGCACGTTCCGCAGCTGGTAAGAAGCCAGTAACCAGCAAAGTGTGCAAAATCCTCGAGGTCAATGAAGCCATTATTTACCAAATCTGCTGACGAGCACGGCATATTATCCATCCAGCAGCGAGCAAAAAATGAATAGTCTTTCAAGTCAACTTCGTACCAGCCGACAAAGTTAACTAACGGCCAGACGTGTATTGGATAATCGTTACCATCGTTAATTGTCCAGATATCGTTGGGGCCGTTGATTGTTTCACCAACAAAATCCCAGCCAACAGAAGTAAAGGTAGTTTCTTTCTGCATATTCTCCGTCGTTTCGCCAATTACATTAGGGTCGGTATCGTTGCCGATGCCGTTTATATCCGGATTAGCATCACTGTCCCAGAAACACTTGGTATAAGAAGTGCCATCACTATATCCCAATAGTCCACCTACGCTTGTAGTGCCAGAAACATCGCCTATGGCATAACAATGTGTTATCCCGCTCAACCAGTTCAGGTACCAATAATACTCACTTGAACCTACGAGTCCTCCGATGTTATCACTTCCTGTAACGCTTCCTGTCGCATAGCAATTTGAGATCTCGGTGGCGTAATTCTTGCCAACCAAACCGCCGATATTAACATCCCCTACGACATCCCCTGCTGCATAGCAATTTGAAACCCTGGCGAAGGAATTCACTCCGACCATCCCGCCGATAGCACCAGAACTCCCCACAACGTTTCCGACTGCATAGCAGTTTTTAATTGTGCCATCGTTGCAACCTACCAATCCACCAACCGCAGATGAACCTGAAACACTATTTGTTGTATATGAGTCGGTTATCTGGTTTATTCCTACTGACTCATAGGGTGTGTCATTTTCTTCGATGGCTACGAACACCATTCGATTCCTTCCCACCAACCCACCAACCCCATTAACTCCTGAAATGTGACCGCCTTCGACACAGCAATTGGTTACGTTTCCATAATATAAGAAACCAACCAAAGAACCTACAATATTGCCTGTTCCTGCATTGACATTGGTGTCAATTAAAGTTAGATCTTTGATCTCAGCGCCATCAACATAACTAAAAAGACCGATGTTGTCGGTGTCGGTAATTTGATAATTGAAATTGGAGATGGTGAAACCATTTCCATCAAATACACCGGTAAAGGGTTTATTGTCTGGATGGCCAAGGAATACAAATTCCCCGATAATGTTGAACTGTGTACCTGTGAATTGGGCGAGGTCAATGTCGTCTGTGAGGACGAAGTGACTGGCCCAGTCTTCATCGTGTAGGCCGATGTCGTTCATATCGTATGGATTGGAGATTCGGTAGGGATTTGATTCTGAGCCGTCTCCGCCGGAGTATTTGGCGAGGCAGATAGCGTTTGAAAAACCAAATAATATTACTAAGCTTAAAAAGAGTATTTTTTTGAACATTTTTTCCTCCTGCTTTTGGGAGATAATAGCTCGTCAAAAGCCCTACAGAGGCAAATAAAGCCGCAATTGCCTCCGCTATTAATAATCAGAACAATTATAAACATAAATGCCCGGCTTTGCAAGGATAAAATCATTGAATATTGGGGTTGAGATAGCCGCGGCCTGCGGCCTCGCAATGACAGTTTTTTAATAGACTCCTCGACTGCGCTGCGCTTCGCTCAAGGCAGGCAGGGCAGGTATTTAATATTGGGGTTGAGATAGAGCAATAAAATTTGTAAACTCCTGTTTTTGGAAAGACTTTATGATGGGAAAAAAACCGTTGATTTTGATAGGTGAATCAGTTCACGCATCAATTCCTAAAACCGGCGGGATAATGAAAGAGCTTAGCGAGCTTGGGCCGGATGCCTACTCGAAGCCATCGGAGCCATTGAATTATATCAAGGGTTTGATTGAATCGCAGACGGCTGACGGCGCCGACTATATTGCGGTTAATGTCGATGCCTTCGGTGAAAGCGAGCCGCAGGCCGCTGTGGATATGATGGTCGAATACGTTAAAATGGTTCGCAAATGGGGCGGCGGGACGGCCGTATGTATCGACAGCAGTAATGACGATGTTCTAAAAACCGGACTGCGGGAGTGGTACAACAGCAAGAAAGAAGTCAAACAGCCGCTGATAAATTCTGTGAAGGTCTATACGATGGATAATATGTTAGGGCTGAAGAAAGAGCTTGACTACTCATTCATTGGGCTGCTTGTCAGTGAGGAGAAACCGACAGGGGGGGGCGGCTCACACTCGGTTGATGAGCTGTATTCTTTGGCCGGGCGGATTTTTGACGAGGCGGTGGGGAAATACGGTTTCGTCGCCGATGAGATATTTTTCGATTCGACGGTATTTCCATTAGCGATAGATATGCCGATGGAACCGAATGTGGCGGGCTATACGTACCGGGCGTTCGAGACGATAAGGAAAATCAAGAGCGATGCTAAAATGAAGGAAGCACACTGTTCGCTTGGGATTAGTAACTGCGGTCGTGACCTGCCGGGCCGAAAGGTTGGGGTCTGCAGGGCGTACGTGGCGAAGGCGATGGAGTACGGCCTTGACGCTGCAATCGTTAACGTTGCACATCATTACGGCGAAGTTGAGCCGGCGCAGGAGCTTTTAGAGCTGGTTGATGCTTATGCAAAGATGGATGGTTCGGCTGAAAGATTGAACGAGGCGATGGCTCTGATGGGCAAATTCTGCCGGGAGTGCAGGGAGCCGGCGGGTTAGCCGTTTTATACCCTTAAGGGTAGTAAATGTCCGCGAATAAGACCGTAACTGGTTTTTTTAGTTACTTACCCGCGGATAAACGGGAAAATTCAATTGAGAACAGTATATTTTGCGAGTTGAGGGTGGATTTTGTTCTTGCCGGTTTAATGGGGGTTTGTTAAAAAGGGGCAGTTTTGTCAGGTTAAAATAACTTGTGGAAAGGAGTGGCATTATGGCGGGAAAAAAAGAAGCTGCGGAAAAACCGGAAGATTCGGGCGATGAAAAAGAGGCCCAGGAGAATGTAAAAGCCGAACAGCCCGCAGATGTTCAGCCGGAACAGAAATTCGAAGAGGTCAGCAGTGATTCGCGAATGATGGGGATGCTGTGCCATCTGTTGGGACTTTTCACCTGCTTTATAGGGCCATTGATTATCTGGCTGATTAAGAAAGATGAGGACCCATTCGTTGATAACCAGGGCAAAGAGGCACTGAACTTTCAGATTACCGTAGGAATTGCCTTTATTGTTTCGGGATTGCTGGCCCTTGTTTGTGTTGGGGTGTTTCTGGGTATTGCAGTGGGCATTGCCGATTTGGTGTTCTGTATCGTTGCCGCCGCCAAGGCTAACAGCGGCCAGGCCTATCGATACCCTGTGAGTATCCGGTTCATCAGGTAAGATTTCAGTCGATAACGATACCGTAGCTGCACTATCATAAGGGCGTATGACAAGTTAGCTTATGCGATTTCTTGTTAAGTTACTGGTGAGTGTCGTTATCATTGTCTTTTGTGGGCAGATAGGCCGGAAGCTGCCCGCATTGGCTGGTTTGATAGCCGTAATGCCGCTGACCGGTCTGATTGTGTTAGTCTGGTTATATACGGAGGCCCCCGGCAATTTCAATCTGATGACTGAATATACTAAAGGCGCTTTGTGGGGGATTGTGCCGAGCATTTTATTTTTCCTGGTTGCCTTAATGTGCTTTCGCCGGCAATTGTCGCTCTGGATTGTGGTCTGTGTGAGTTTTGCGGTGTGGCTCATCGGGGCATTTATTCATCAGTGGCTGCTTAATAAATAGTGAGCAGCGTTTAGCGGAGAGTTGATTGTTTGTCGGCGACAGATACAAGCGGAGGGCAAACCGCATTTAGCTGTGCTCTTGCAAAAGGGTGTTCCAGCAGATATTATTGTTTAAATGGCAGCAAAAACCGGCAAAGACAAAGAAAAACGAGGTTCAGTAGCGGTCAATAAAAAGGCCTACGGGAATTTCGAGCTGATTGAGAGGTTCGAGGCAGGTCTTTCGCTTTTAGGTACGGAGGTAAAATCACTTCGTGCCGGCAACGCCGACCTTAGCGGCTCATACGCAAGGATAGAGGACGACCGATGCCGGCTGATTGGCGCCAGCATTGCGGCGTATGAAAAAGCGGGAGCGGCTAATCATGAGCCGACCCGCAAGAGAAGTCTGCTGCTGCACAAAGCCGAGCTTCGCAAGATAAAAACAAAACTCGAACAGCGAGGTTTTACGCTTGTGCCGCTGCGGATTTACTTTAATAATAAAGGGCTGGCCAAAATAGAGCTGGCATTGGCCAGAGGCAAAAGACAATACGATAAACGAAAGACAATCACCGAGCGAGCACAAAAACGAGATATTGACAGAGAATTAAAAAGAAGAAGATAAAAAGATTTGCGGGAGTTTTTAGAATGGCTGAAGAGAAAAAAAAAGAAGAGAAAAAAATTATAGTTGACGAGGACTGGAAACAAGAGGCACAAAGGGAAAAAGAGGTTCTGGCCAAACAGGAGGAGGCGAAGCGGGAGAAGTCCACAGAAGAAAAAGCGGTTCGCGGCCCTTTACCGAGAGGTGATTTTGCTGCGCTTATAAGTATGCTGGTTACGCAGGCATTATTTTCTCTTGGGATGGTGCAGATGGAAGGTCAGGATGAAAAGAAGGAGCCGGATTTGGCGCTGGCAAAATACAATATCGATATGCTCGAGACGCTCCAGGAAAAGACCAAAGGCAACCTGAGCAAGGAAGAGGAGAAAGTTCTTGAGAATACGCTCGGCCAGGTTCGTATGGCTTATGTGAAGGCGGCAGAATAAAGGCCAAATATCATTTGGCATAATTTGAATTTTTTGCAGCGCCGATAACGCAAAGATTGCAGGGCAAGGGAAATTGGCGAATATATTAGATAAAATCATAGCGGACAAAAAAACGGAGGTTAGTTTTCGCAAGTCTCAAATTAGTGTTGATGAGCTTAAAGCGAAAATACGTTCGATGCCGAAGTGCCGCAATTTCTATAAGGCGGTTACTAAGCGCAGCAATCGGGGGCTGAACGTTATTGCTGAGGTGAAAAAGGCCTCGCCTTCGGCGGGCGTTATTTGCAAAGATTTTGACGCTGTGGCAATTGCTCAGAGTTACGAGAGGTGCGGGGCTGATGCAATCAGCGTTCTTACGGATGAAAAATATTTTCAGGGGCGACTCGAATACATAGAACAGATAAAGGAGACAGTGGCTTTGCCGATACTTCGGAAGGACTTTATTATCGACGGCTGGCAGGTTTTTGAGTCCCGTGCCGCAGGTGCCGACGCTATCCTGCTGATAGCTGAGGCGCTACCGGCTGGTGAGTTGATGGATTTAATGATAACCGCGGCAGAGTTGACCTTGACTGTGCTGTTGGAAGTACACGAGGCCGATATGCTCTTGAAGGTCCGCAGTCTTATCGGCTTTCCGAAAGGAGGATACAGCGTACTGGGCATCAACAATCGGGACCTGACTACGATGGAGGTGGATTTGAACACGACGGGACGATTAGCGGAAATGGTCAATGATAAAAAAGAACTGGTGGCCGAGAGCGGGATAAAGACCCGTGCGGACGTGCAGAAGCTCAAGGCCATCGGCGTAAGTGCGTGTTTGGTCGGCCAGACGCTGTGCGAAGAGGAAAATATCGAAGATAAATTTGCGGAGCTGTTTGGCTAATAATTTAAGTCGGTTCAGTTAGAAAAAGGATGGTTCAATTACTATGAGTATATTTTATTCTTTGCTCTTGGGATTGGTGGCTGGTATATTCAGCGGCTTAATAGGCATAGGTGGAGCGATAATTATTATTCCTGCGCTGGTGCTTTTTTTCGGCCTGTCCCAGCATACGGCACAGGGTACTACGCTGGCCTTGATGGTTCCGCCTATCGGTCTGCTGGCGGCGTGGACGTATTACGAACAGGGTTTAGTGGATTTGAAAATAGCCGGCCTTATATGTCTCGGATTTGTTGTGGGGGGGTTGGTGGGTGCGAGGTTCGCAACCGAAATCCCGGACGATATTTTGAGAAGGATTTTCGGGGTGATTTTACTTGTGGCATCTTTGCGAATGATTTTTCTCAAGTGAAGAGATTCCGTTAAGTCGACTGCAATTGATTTAGAAACGTCATTCTATTGGGACGGTGATTTACCTATACCTTCTTTTGTGCTTTCCGGATTTTGGCCCAGGTGTCACGAAGCGGCACCGTGCGGTTGAAGATAAGCAGAACATCCGAGCTGTCAGGGTCAGCGCAAAAATAACCGATTCGTTCAAATTGGTATCTGCTGAGTGGTTTTGCGTTGGCCAGCGACGGCTCTACACGGCAATTCGTCAGGACTTGAAGTGAGTTTGGATTAAGGTTTGATTTGAAATCTTCGCCCTCTGGGGCATCATCCGGGTTTTCTTTTGTGAACAAATGGTCGTAGAGTCGCACCCTGGCCTGTAGCGAATGCGTGGCCGATACCCAGTGGAGGGTTGATTTTACCTTACGTGCATCGGGGGCATCGCCGCCGCGAGTGGCCGGGTCATAAGTGCAGTGCAATTCGACGACCCGGCCGCTTTCATCTTTAACTACATCGGTGCAGGTAATGAAATATGCGTATCGCAGTCTTACTTCTCGTCCTGGTGTGAGGCGGTAGAATTTTTTCGGCGGCCGTTCCATAAAATCTTCCTGCTCGATATACAACTGGCGTGAGAATGGGACTTTTCGCATGCCAGCGGAGAGGTCTTCCGGGTTATTGACGGCTTCGAGCTGTTCGGTTTTGTCCTCAGGATAGTTATCGATGATGACTTTTAGCGGTTTTAGGACGGCCATTACGCGAGGCGATGTCCTGTTCAAATCTTCCCTCAAACAGTGTTCGAGAAGAGCGATATCGATGGTGCTGTTGAACTTGTTGACGCCGATGCGTTTGCAGAAGTTTCTGATAGCGGCCGGTGAGTAGCCTCGTCTTCGTAAGCCTGAGATTGTCGGCATACGCGGGTCGTCCCAGCCGTTCACCAGGCCCTGCTGGACTAATTGGAGCAATCTTCGTTTGCTCATTACGGTGTAGGTAAGATTGAGGCGGGCGAACTCGATTTGCTGTGAATGGAAAACTCCCAACTGCTGAAGGAACCAGTCGTAGAGGGGGCGGTGGTTTTCAAATTCGAGTGTGCAAATCGAATGTGTAACGCCTTCGATAGAATCTTCCAGGCCGTGCGCCCAGTCATACATCGGATAAATGCACCATTTGTCGGCAGTTCTGGGATGTGCTGCGTGCAGGATGCGATACATAACGGGGTCTCGCATATTGAGGTTTGGATGTGCCATATCAATTTTAGCGCGGAGTGTATGGGAGCCATCGGGGAATTCTCCGGTCTTCATCCGGTCGAAGAGGTTGAGGTTTTCTTCGATGCTGCGGTTGCGATAAGGGCTGTCGGTTCCCGGCTCGGTCAACGTGCCGCGATATTGTCTTATCTGGTCGGGGGTCAGGTCGCAGACGTATGCTTTTGATGCCTTGATGAGCTGGACGGCGTATTCATACATTTGCTCGAAGTAATCGGAGGCGAACAGCGGTCGGTCGGCCCAGTTAAAGCCGAGCCATCGAACATCCTGCTTGATTGCTTCGATGTATTCGGCCTCTTCCTTGATGGGATTTGTATCGTCGAATCGCAGATTGCAGAGGCCGCCGAATTCGGCAGCGATGCCGAAGTTAAGGCAGATGCTTTTTGCGTGTCCGATGTGCAAAAAGCCGTTCGGTTCGGGTGGAAAGCGGGTGACGACCCGGCCGTTCCATTTGTTTGTCTTTAAGTCATCGGCGACAATCTGCCGGACAAAGTCAAGCTTGGCTGTCGAATTATCTGTGCTCATATTTGCAGGTACCCTTGAGAGACCGGATGTTATTGCCTGATAATTTAGCACATTATAGTTATCCGGGAAAGAATAGGTAGTTGAAAACTTAGAGCTAAAAGTCCTGCTAATAAAATATCATCATTTGGCACAAGCTGTGTTGGCCGAGAAGTATAGAGCTACTTTAAGCCAACGCTCATCTCTTTAGACGACTTTACGTTTATCAACTCCGGCAGCTTAACTTTTAATACCAGACAGTAATCAAGATGTTCGGCTCGGTCTTTTTTCCCACAATATCACCTGTTGCCATGTTGGTTCTTTTTATTCTGATGCCAGGATTATTTTTTAGCCAATCGGTGATTTGCTCATTAAGAAAATCGATGGAGCCAGCGTGGGATTTTGTAAAGAATGTTCTTACACCCGTGATTCGGTCACTTGAGACTATTGCTTCCGCTTTTTTTTCTGCAGCCGGCTTTGTAGGTTCAATCTTCGGCATTTCCTTCGGAGCACCTCCGCTCAGATTCAGAGGGGTATGTGAAACGTCTGCACTACCTGAGTCTGTCTGGTCAAAAGGAATCGGCTCAGGGTTGTCTTTACGCTGAGGAGTGTTATTGATATCAAAATTTTCCATATACTTTCCCTCTACTGAAAATTAAAGTTTAATACCGTCAAACAATAACAACAACTCAATTTAGCTGATTTAGTTCAGTCGTTTTACGGACTATTTTTAACTTCCATTAGGTTCAGGTTTTTTGGTATTTTTTTTCTGTTGTGCTGCCGTTTTTTGAGCTTCTGCTTCGGCTTTTTCTGCTTCAGCTTTTGCTTTTTCTGCTTCAGCCTTTGCCTTCTCTGCTTCAGCCTTCGCCTTTTCGGCTTGGGCTTTTGCCTTTTGTGCCTCGGTTTTTATCTTTTCGGCCTCGGCCATTATTTGTTCTGCCTGGGTTGCCAGTTTTTCTCTGGCGGCCTTTTCGCTTTTAGCCCTTTCGCTTTTGGCCCTTTCGTAGGCCTGTCTGACGGAGGCTCGTGCTTTGGCTTTTTCTGTTTCTGCCTCTAAACGAGTTTTTTCCATTTGACGAGTTTTAAGCTCGAATTCGGCCTGGTGGGCTTCCAGCCCGAACGGGTCCATAATGGTTTTTTGCAGTTCCTGGAGGGCCTCGGTTACCGGGGGTGATTGGTGTTTCGCTCTGATGGTTTCGAGCATATCTTTTGTCGGCACACCACCGGCGGAGATAGTTGGAGTTATTATGAATATGACTTCCTTTGCTCTGTCCTCGTAATCTTTGCTGGAGAACAAAATGCCAAGCAGCGGTATGTCTTTCAGGAACGGGACGCCGCGAACGACGGAGCGTTCTTCGGATTTTCTTATTCCTCCGATGATTAGGCTTTCGCCCCTGCGGATGCGGTTTTCCTTATTTTGAATTTTTCGTTCTGTGATTATAGGAATCTGTTTTACGCCTTCGGGTGTAGATTTAGAGCCGATTTGTGCGGTGGTTTCCAGGCCAATATAGCCGTCCGCAAAGACGTGCGGTGTGATTTCGAGCGAATCTACGACCCACTCATATTCGGTTGTCATATACGGATAGACCTGTCCGCCGGTTACCACCTGTACCTCTTTGGGCAGCGGCACATAGTCTCTGGCTTCAATTTTAGCGGTTTCTCCATTTACGACTTCGAGTGTTGGATTCATCAGGATTTTTAAATATCCTCTGGAAATCAGCAGGTCAACCAATGCCCTGAATTCGTGTCCCGCTAACCCCAGATTTCTGGAGATTCCGACCTTAAGTCCTATTAATTCTCGTGCTTCCTCTCGCAAGGAGGCGCCGGGAAATGCAGGCTTTAATACTTCAGTGGGTGTGCCGCCGATGACTTCCCAGACTGTTTTTCCACCGAGATAGATTCTCTCTCCGAAGAGATTTTCTATTTTTATGGTGGTTTCGTGGTCCATAGTTACATCCGCATAAAGTTCGGATACGAGGCAGTCTATTCTGACCTGAATGGGCGGTACATCGACCTGCTTTAGGAACTGCAGGGCTGTCTGAGACTCTTGATGGTTTGGACACATAATTATCAACTGATTGGTAGGGGGGCTTTGACTGACCTTATAACCAAGCTGTTCTTTAATAAGTAATGAGAGTTTGTCAACAGTGTGATACCTGGTAAAGTAGAACAGTTTTACGCCGTCTTTTGTTTCGAGAATCTCGGGGGGCTGTTTGTATATATAGGGTATGGAAATATTAGAGTCGGGTACTGTTTTGATCGCGCTTAAGTCGCTTAGGATGCTTTTTGACTGTAGTTCGGTGGTTTTTTCGTCAAAAAATCCTCCACAGCCGCAAATAGACAGGATAGTTATCGCAGTAAAGACGGTTATCATCTTTTGGCTGCGAGTGATTTTTTTGCTGCTTTTGCTCATATTCCAAAACCGTCTAAACTCGCCACTTTCAGTGGGTTATATCGCCTGCTATGTTCAGCAGGGGGTATATTCCCATACTATAGGGCGTCTCTGGCGCAAGTGTACACAACACTGGAAGTAATTTTATTGTGTGTTTCTCTGTTTTACAAGCATATTTTTGTAAAGTTCCGCAAAATCGCCCATATTCCCCAAATTATCTCCCGGCATAGCTCATACGAAAACATTAGACCGGGCATCTTTTTTTTGTTATTTTGGGGCTATGACGAGGAAAAATCGCAAAAAATCCGTTAAGGTAGGTTTTGTTGCGTTGGGTTGTCCTAAAAACGTGGTCGATAGTGAAAGAATGCTGGCTGAAATTGCGCAGGCCGGTTTTCTCATAACAGCCGAGCCAAGTGACGCCGATGTCGTTGTAATCAACACCTGCGGTTTCATTGCTCCGGCAAAAGCTGAGGCCCTTGAGGCCATAAAACATGCCGTAAAATTCAAAACCATCGGCAGTGTAAAAAAGGTTATTGTTACCGGCTGTTTGTCAGAAAGATTAGGAAGCCGATTACTTGAACAGGCAGATGGCGTAGATGCCGTTGTGGGCCTCGGGCAGCGAGACAACATTGCCCGGATAATCAGAAAAACCCTTTCTTCAAAAGGGCCTGAAATTTATATCGACCACTCATCGGATATAGTTGATGACAGGTGCAGATTACTTATCACACCTTCCCACTGGGCGTATCTTCGAATTAGCGAGGGCTGCGCTCACAACTGCTCTTTTTGCACTATACCTGCAATAAGAGGCCAGTTTAGAAGTAAACCTCAGCAGCTTATTCTGGCCGAAGCTGCTGAACTGGCCTCGGCAGGAGTAGTTGAATTAAACATCATCGCACAGGACACGACTTACTGGGGCAGGGATTTGGAAATAAAAAACGGCCTGAGCAAACTACTTAAAGAGCTTGAAAAAATCGAGCCGCTAAAATGGATTCGGCTGATGTATCTGTACCCGAGGGGAATTGACGACGAGCTGATTGAGACCGTTGCATCCAGTGAAAAAATTGTGAATTACTTCGACATCCCAATCCAGCATATAAACGATAAAATCTTAAAGGATATGCGTCGCGGTGATACCAAAGCGCATATTTATTCTCTCATTGAGAAACTGCGGATGTCAATTGCGGATGTTGTTCTGCGAACGACCGTAATGGTCGGCTTTGCCGGTGAAACCGCCTCACAATTTGAGGAGCTTGTTGAATTTGTCGAGAGGGTGCAATTTGATGCACTCGGTTGTTTCAGGTACTACCGTGAATTGGGCACAGCGGCGTCCGAGATGCCCGACCAGGTTCCCGATGAGCTTAAAGAACAACGCTCCGAAGAGTTAATGCTCACCCAGCAGGGGATTGTTTTTTCCAAAAACAAGGCCCGAATCGGCACCAACCTTATCTGTCTGGTTGACTCGGTTGATAATGACGGCACAGGGCGGGGGCGTTTCTACGGCCAGGCACCCGATATCGACAGCATCTGTATAATAGAGGAATGTTCGGCGAAGCCCGGCCAATTTATTGATGTGAAGGTTACAGGCAGCAAAGCTTACGATTTGCTGGTACGGCAAATTTAATGTTGAATTACGTCTGAGACAGATTAAACTTTGAATTATGCTAAAGCAGATTCCAAACATCCTGACTTTAGGCCGATTTGTCCTGACCGTTATCTTTTTGATTATGATTCTTTATGCACCGCATCGTTATGCGGAAGGTGAACTTGCCTTCCCTGATTTTCTTGATACTGCTTTTATCCTTTTTGTTGTTGCCGCTCTGACCGATATAGTTGACGGTGCGATTGCAAGGAAGTTAAAGGTTACCAGCAGGTTCGGCAGAATGATTGACCCGCTGGCAGACAAGGTTCTTGTCTGCGGGGCGTTTATCTGTTTTGCCATAGTCGGCGAGCCGAAACTGTTCGGTCTCGGCGCGGCATCTCTGGCTGTTATTCATTGGTTGGTGGCCGGGATTATCATTTTAAGAGAGGCCTATGTTACCGGCCTGCGGCATATTGCCGAAGCCAAGGGTGTAAATTTTGCTGCCACTTTTTCCGGCA
>CAZMCN010000060.1:0-12543 GCA_964564845.1 uncultured Pirellulales bacterium
CCAAGGTGGATTCACATCTGCCGGGGACTATTCTTAAAGGCACAATCGTATCGCAAATAGGCAATGACGTTATTGTTGAAATCGGCCTCAAAAGCGAAGGTTTTGTCGATGCGAGCGAATTTGACAGTTCTGATGAAATTGAGCCGGGCAGAGAGATAGAAGTTCTTCTTGAAGATACTGATTCAGGAGGTGGTCTTATTCCTTTGAGCAAGCGCAAAGCTGACCGCATCATGGGGTGGGAGATGATTGTCAATACGAAGAAAGAAGGAGATGTTGTTACGGGTAAAGTGATAAGACGAATCAAGGGTGGTTTGCTTGTTGATATTGGGGTGCCGGTATTTTTGCCGGCCTCGCAGGTTGATATCAGAAAACCGGGCGACATAAGCAGATTCATCGGCAAGGAAGTCGAATGCAAGATTCTAAAGATAGATGTCGAAGGCAAGAACATTGTCATATCGAGGCGCAAACTTATCGAAGAGGAACGCCGCGGCAGTAAGGAAAAAATTCTGGCTGAAATTGAGGTGGGCCAACGGCGAAAAGGTGTCGTGAAAAACATCGCAGACTTTGGTGTGTTTGTGGATTTGGGGGGGCTGGACGGCTTGCTGCATATTTCAGATTTGAGCTGGGGCAGGATATCACATCCATCGGAGGTTGTTAAGCTTGATGAGGAAATAGAATGTGTTGTTATCGGAGTTGATAAGGAACACGAGAAGATTTCGCTGGGAATTAAGCAAAAGACGAGCAGTCCCTGGGAGGACGTGGAAGAACGTTATCCTGTGGGAGCAAGGGTACGCGGCAAAGTTGTCAATGTGATGAACTACGGTGTGTTTATCAGACTTGAGGAGGGAATTGAAGGGCTGGTGCATATCAGCGAGATGAGCTGGACAAGGCGTTTAAGTCATCCCAGTGAGATGCTCAATCTCGGCGATGAAATAGAAGTGATTGTGCTCAGTGTTAATAAGGAAAAACAGGAAATTTCGCTGGGCTTGAAGCAGACTGAAATAAATCCCTGGACGATAGCTTCTCAGAAATATCCTGTCAGAACGGTTGTTACAGCGAAGGTACGAAGTATAACAAATTTTGGTGTGTTCGTAGAAATAGAAGAGGGTATTGATGGTATGATACACATTTCAGATTTGAGCTGGACAAGAAAATACAGCCATCCCAGTGAAGCCATTCAGAGAGGAGAAGAAATACAATGTGTTGTTCTGGAAGTCGATGAGGAGAAACAACGGGTGTCACTGGGAATAAAACAGATGACCGAGGACCCGTGGATTCGAGCTATCCCTGAAAAATATATTCCCGGACACATAATCAAAGGCAAGGTAACAAAGCTCACCAATTTTGGCGCGTTTGTAGAGCTGGAACGCGATTTGGAGGGGCTTCTGCATATTTCCGAACTTGCCGACCATAAGATTAACAAGCCCGGGGATATTGTTAAAGAAGGTGAAGAAATCGAAGTTAAGATTCTGAAAGTTGATACTGATGCGCGCAAAATTGGTCTGAGTCTGCGAAGAGCACAGTGGGCGGCTGAAGAACAAGAGAAAAAACAGGCATCTAAAGCAGTTGAGCAAAAAAAGCATATAGCTGTTCAAACAGTTCTTTCTGGTATTGATACGGAGCAGCTTACAAACAAGCGGCAACAGGGTACTGCAGTTCAACAGACCGATACCGAATCGGCAAAGCGGGTCGAGCGGACCGACGAAGAGGCTGAGGTCAAGGTTGATGACATAGAAAAACCGAAAGAGACAGATGAGAAGGTCGAGGCGGTTGAACAAGGCGATAAAGCCGTTGAAGCTGATGCCGGCGATACTGAAGTACCCAAAGAACCTGTTGAGCCGTCCCTGCAGGGTGATGAGACGGCCGAGGTTAAAACAGGTGAGATAGAACAGTCAAAGGCTGCCGATGAAGGCGACCGGGGCCTGGAAAGCCCGGATGCCCCGAAGCCGGCAGGCGACGAAAGCGTGGCGGAAAAGGAGTCCGAAACAGGTACCGATAATTAAAGCTTTGCTGCTGATATTTGCCGGAAAAAGCTGATAAGCTAAACCTGAGCTTATATTTAACCGATAACTTATACTGATTGTTGCTAAGTAAAGCAGGAATAGTCCTAAAGAGAGGCAGAGGTCAAAAATCAGGTTGCCCTTATGGCTGAAGTCGAAAGACTTTTTGCCGGGCGGGAGTGAGCCATAGCGTTCGATGCTACCATAAAAGATTACCTAAAAGCGATTGATGAGGCCTCGCTGCTGACTTTGGAAGAAGAGCATTACTTAGGTAAATTGATTGTCGAAGAAAACGACGTGCGTGCGAGGGAACAACTTGTTCGGAGTAATCTTCGGCTGGTCGTTAACATTGCCAAGAGGTATGTCAACCGCGGGATGAGCCTTGCCGATTTGATTGAGGAGGGAAATCTCGGATTAATAAAGGCGGTTGATTACTTTGACCCTGAACGGGGGACACGTTTTAGTACGTATGCGGCATGGTGGATAAAACAAAGCATCAAACGTGCGCTGCTGACTAACATGCGGCCGGTACATATTCCTACCTATATGGTTTCATTGATAAATCAGTGGCGACATATTACGTCGGCGCTGAGGAGTAAACTCGGCAGGACGCCAGATGTTGAAGAAGTGGCTGAGGTAATGCAACTGCCTCTGCGCAAGGCAAAAATTATAAATGAGGTGGTTAAGGTTCTCAGTTCGGTGCTGGATACTGCCGGCACCGACGGCTCGGACGAAGACCAGCTTCTTGAGGCAACTCTGGAAGACCAGAATGCCCACAGCCCCGAAGATGAACTGCTTGCAGACGAGGAAAAAATGAAGGTTTTGGGCCTTCTGAATGAAATCGACCAGAGAGAAGCAAATATACTCAGACTACATTATGGCCTTGATGGTAGAAAGTCTTTGACACTAAAAGAAATCGGGGGGAAATTAGGGCTGACGCGTGAGAGGATTCGACAGATTCAGCGTGATGCTCTTACTAAGCTTTACGACTATATGAATGAAGAGTAACGAGGTTGTTCATCGGCAGGTTGTATCGCAGACTTAAGAAATCAGGGAGGGCAGAAAGATGTCGGCTGACGAAAAGGATTTAAAACAATACATTCGCAATATACCAGACTGGCCCAAAAAAGGGGTTTTATTTCGTGACATCACTCCGTTATTAGCTGCCCCAGAGGCATTTACAACAGCAGTTGATGCATTATGTTCCGACTTTGTGGATGCGGGCATCGAATATGTTGCTGCGGTTGAAGCCAGGGGATTTATATTCGGTGCGGCAGTTGCAGAGAAACTCGGTGCAGGGTTTGTACCCATTCGAAAGAAGGGCAAACTGCCTTATAAAACCGAAAGTGTTACGTACGATTTGGAGTATGGCAGCGATACCGTTGAGGTGCATAGTGATGCTGTAAGATGTGGGGCGAAGGTATTGATGGTTGATGATTTGCTGGCGACCGGCGGAACAATGGCGGCGGCCTGCAAAGTCATCGAAAAAATCGGGGGGCAGATTGCGGCAATTGCATTTCTTATCGAACTTAGCGAATTGGAAGGCAGAGAAAAACTGGGTAAATATGAAATTAAAACAGTAATATCTTATTAGTTGTACTGTCCATTTTCATTTTCGTTCTTTAATCCTTAGAGGAGCCAATAACTTATGTCTCTTGTAATGATAAAACCGGGCAAGCTCTCTGCGTTTGCTTTTTCGTCTTATATAACGTTCCGCCCACCCTGGATATTTGCGGTCGCATACCTGACGCAGCAGAACGTACAATATAGTCCGAACCTGTGGGACCGTCAGTGCAGGGGTATATTTTTTTCCCCCGACGCATCTCCAGTATCAGAAACCATAGCGCAATAAGTGAGAGTATCTGATGATGATGCCAGCCAGCCCATGTACGAACTTCATAATCCGAAAGACCGGCTTCACTCTTGTCTCGCTTAAGACCGTCCTCAATACGATGCTCAGCCTTGACATGCGGGTATCGATATTCCTGGGCTTATAGCCGTTGGCATAGCCCTTACGCTGGTCGCTGCGCTCGCCTCCCCCCAGGCACTTGCTTGGTTAACCCGAATTTACAGAAACATATTTACACTAACAGTAACTTTGGTGATTAGACAATAAAGGTAGTTTAAGAAAGGACTATAGATAGCAGAATATGAAGTCGGAAAAAGCCCTGCCGACCAGCCCGCAATGGGCATAAAGGCCTGAAACGCCCCGAATGAGACCGCCATCACAAGGGTATGTTTTATCTCAAACTTTTTGTACCCCGCGCCACTGACTATGGATACCGCAAATGCATCCATAGACAACCCGACAGCAATCACTAAAATGGTCAGCAAATCCATCTGAAATTAACTAAACTGAAGAATCCTACGTAAGGCCTAATCGCTCGGCTTCGGCATAGAGGCCATATTGCTTCATTTTTTTGAATAGAGTAGTGCGGTTTATCTGAAGTGCCTTAGCGGTTTCCTGCCTGTTCCAGTGATGTGCTTGAAGTGCCTGGCGAATAAAATTTTTCTCCGGCTCAGCCATGGCCTTTTTCAGACTTACCGTTTTATACGCCTTTGGCTCTCTGGTGAGGTCCTGCTTGATTGAGTTCGGCAAATCGTCCTGGCCGATGAATTTATCTTTACTTAGAAGAACCGCCCTCTCGATTACATTTTCCAGTTCGCGGACGTTACCGGGCCAGGAATAACACTGTAAATATTCCAGTGCCTGGTTGGTAATACCGATTTTTTCTTTGTTGTGCAGAGCGCAGTATATTTTCAAGAAGCGTTTGGCTAAAAGGGGCACATCCCCAACCCGCTGACACAATGGAGGCAGATTTATCGTTACCACGTTTATGCGGTAATATAAATCCTCCCGAAACCTGTCCTGCTTTACTTCATTTTCCAGGTTTTTGTTCGAAGCAAGTATAATTCGGGTGTTGACGTTTTCTGTTTTATTGCTGCCGACCGGCTCAAACTGCCTGTCCTGAAGAACTCTAAGAAGTTTAATCTGAAGGGCGGCAGAAGCATTGGCAACTTCATCAAGGAAAATTGTCCCACCGTCTGATGCGAGGAATTTGCCTTTTTTATCATTAAATGCACCGGTAAAAGAGCCTTTAGCATGGCCAAATAACTCGCTCTCAAGCAGTGTTTCGGGCAGTGCACCGCAGCTTACCTCGATAAATGGCATATTGCGTCTGCTGGAACGATGATGTATCGCTCTGGCCAGCATGCTTTTGCCTGTTCCTGACGGCCCGGTCATTAATATCGTTGTCTTGGTGTCTGCAACGGCGTCGACAAGCTCGAAGATTTTCGCCATTTTGTAATCATGACTGATTATGTTTTCAAGACTGTATTTCTGTTCGAGTTGTAATCGCAGACTCACGTTTTCACTCATAAGTGTTTGCTGTTTAACGGCTCTTTCTACCGCCAGCCGTAATTCATCATCGACAATAGGTTTGGTAAGATAGTCGTAGGCGCCTCTTTTTATGGCCTTGACAGCACTTTCAATAGTGCCGTAACCAGTTATCACAATCACCACCGTTTGAGGATAGCTCTTCCTGACTATATCCAATAATTCAAAACCGTTACCGTCAGGCAGATTAATTTCGGTTATAACAAGGCAATGATTTTGCCTCTTCAGCTCGGCCTGCGCCTCTTTTAATGTCCCGACACCTTTGGCCCGGAACCCTTCGAGCGATAGAAAATCTGTTAGCGAATCCTGTATGATTTTATCATCATCTATAATAAGGATATTCTTTTCTTCTTTCATACTGCTTTGCTGCCTTTGGCGGACTTATAATGCTACAACAGGCTCATCGGATATTAATTGCGCCAATTCATTATTCTATCTATTTTAAACCTAATGTTCACATTGTCAAACATAAATGTTGAAAAAAAGCAACACATCATTTTTTTCGTCCTGAAATGACTGTCTATTTAGTTTAAAAATATCAAATCCTGCAGATATAAATGTTTTAGGAAGGTGATTTTTTACAACGCTGTTTAATCTGATTTTTTCGGCTTATCAACGTATTAGACACTCCTGCCGATAAATCCGGAACTGCCATCAGAATGCCACTTTAATCTGATTTGGTATAAGCACTTATTACTGCAAAGACTTATTTTTCCGGCCAGGTGCCCTCAAAGACTTCAACCGCCTGCCCGGTCATATAAACACAATTATCTTCTTCGCACCAGTTCAAATACAAATCTCCCCCCGGCAGATGCGCAGTACATACACGCTCACATCTGTTGGTAAGTACCGCTGCGACACAACAGGCTGATGCTCCTGTGCCACAGGCTAAGGTAAGACCGCTGCCTCGTTCCCATGTGCGCATCGTAAATTCTTCCCGGCTTCCAACCTGAACGAAGTGAACGTTTGTACGCTGTGGAAAGATACTGTGGTTTTCAATTACAGGCCCGATTTTCTCAAGCTCAATCAGCGCAATATTATCGCGGAAAAAAACCGCGTGCGGATTGCCCATTGACACGCAGGTCATTACAAACGCCCTGTTTGCAAACTGCATCGGCTGTTCGATTATTCTTTCAGCAGGTATGTTGACCGGTATGTCCCTGGCGGTTAGTATGGGCTGGCCCATATTGACACACACTTCTTCCACTTTGTCGTTTCCATCGATTATCAGCCCGACAGTTAAAATGCCGCTACCCGTTTCTATATTCATAGATGCCGGGCACTGCGGCTGACCGGCAACGGTGAGCGGGTCGCCGGCTTTAGCCAATTTATGTTCGTATGCATATTTGGCGACGCATCGGATTCCATTTCCACACATCTCAGCCTCGGAACCGTCGGCATTGAAAATACGCATTCGAGCCTCTGCCGTTTCTGATGGGCATATAAGTATTAACCCATCACCACCGATGCCGGTATGCCTGGCGCTGACGATTTGGGACAATGCAGCAGGCTCGTCGACTGTCTCCTCGAAACAATTGACATAAATATAATCATTTCCAATACCATGCATTTTAGTAAATTTCATAATGATGCTCCTTGAAAAGACCGCTATAGTATATGCATACAAGGAGAAAAAATCAAGAATTGAAACAGATGTATCTACTGATAGAAAAAGCAAAATCAAAAAAGAAAGAAAGATTTGTCCGGCAGTTACTGATTATTGGTGAATTGATAAGTTAAATTGAGAATTCCTTTTTTCGGCTGTTCATCTGGGCCTTGAGACGTGCAACAATCGATGAGTGCATCTGCGAAACTCGGGACTCGGACAAATCCAGCGTTACGCCGATTTCTTTCATCGTCATCTCTTCATAATAATACAGAACGACAATCAGCCGTTCCGCACGCGTCAAACCCTTGGTAAGCAGGTTTTTGAGGTCTCGCTTTTGGGTCTCCGTGAGCGGGTCTTCACTTCTTGTGTCTTTGATTATATCTATTTCACGAACGTCTTTTTCACCGTCTCCCTCGCTGTATTTGGTGTTCAGTGACGTTACACCGACGGCATTAGCATCCTGCTGCAGTCTGTAAAAGGTCTCCATATCAATATTCAGTTCTTCAGCGATTTCTGTTTCGCTTGGAGGTCGGCCGAGTTGTGCCTCGAGCGCCTGTCTGGCCCTCGCAAGCTGATGAGCTCGGGCCCGAACTAATCGTGGAACCCAGTCCATATGCCTCAACTCATCGAGAATGGAACCTCTGATACGAGGCGAGCAATATGTCTCAAACTTCACTCCCCTCTCCGGGTCGAAAGCGTCAATAGCATCCATCAATCCAAAAGTGCCGGCGCTGATAAGGTCATCCAGCTCAACCTTGTCCGGCAATTTGCTGTGCAGTCGCTCAGCGCAATATTTTACAAGGTATCTGTAATGTTCCAGAAGCAGATTGCGGGAGAGGCCATCGTGGTTTTTGTAGAAACTTTCCCATATCCGGTTGATATCGATTCGCTGGTTGGTTTTCACGGTAATCCTCCCTGAATTTTTATAATGTTAATGAATCCTTCCAAACCGAGCTATAATTTCTGTTGAAAGCACCACTCACCTTCTCTTTTGATTGTCCGGATATATGGGAGAAAAAGAGTCTTCCCTGTCAGAGTACCTTATCGGCCTTTTGGCCGACAACTTTAGAAAAACCAGTCAACAACTTTCTTAAAAAAACCTTTTGCTGTAACTGAGATGCCTCGTTTCCCATTTTCTCTTCTTATGGCCTATACTCGTATTTTTACTCAAAAATCGAAACCGTTCTCTCTCTTTGTCTGAGCAATTCTGCCGCAACCCTCTGATTAATGGCGTTTTCCAAAAGCTTGTTTATTTGCAGCTCAAGATATTCATCCAAACTTCTCTCAAGGATCTCCTCGGCATATTTATCGATTGTCGGTTTGACTTCGAAACTGCCAAAAGCACCGAACTTGATGTTTTCAGTATCACGCAGCAGGAGACGGCGGCTTCGGGTATGCTCACAGATTGCATCGTGCAGCACTTCTGAGAACTCATCCACCTCCAAATCTTCGGGCATAAACCCGCCCGTGTGGATATTGTTTATGTTTCGGGCGAGGATTTTCTGACGGACCTGTGTGAATTCAATTATCTTAATGAGCACTTCAGCGATATTGTCCGTTATTAGTGTCGGCATATTCATAACAAATCCTTTTGATTATATATGGATACTGGCTGGGTTATTGTTGGAAGAACCACAAAGGGGAATTGTAAAAGCAAAGTCGTGTCTCTCATCCTTGAGCCTTTCGCTTTTTCCTTAGTTTCTGTTCTCGATTATGTCGCTAATTATTTTCAGTCTTCGAATATTGCTTTATTGTTTTTTTGATGGTTTTGTCTTTGCTGAGAATTTTTCTTATTTCTGAAAGGGTTTTTGTTTTCTTGAGCTCGATGATTTTAGATAGTTTATGGAACACCGATTCGTCGTACAATCGATGACCGCCTTCGGTCCATTGTGACTCACGAATAAGTCCCATTATTGTGTAATTATGGATAGTTTGTCGTGAAAAGGGGGTATGGCGAACTAATTCGCCGATTCGATACAGCTTGGCGGGTATTTGAAAGCTTTGGCTTTGAACTTTCGTTTCCATCGCTAAAAAATCCTTCATTCCTCTTGCCTTTCTCTGCGTCCTTTGTAGTAAATTAAAAATATCGTCGGTCTTTCTCCATCCGCCGAAAGCCAAATCATTTGTCTTTATTAACTTCTCTCAAACTACAGCAGTGAACTTCCCGGTATCTCTTAATAGGAAAGTATATTTTACGTTTTGTAAAATGTAAAGTGCATTTTATCGGCTGTCAAACTTTTTTTGATTTTTTTAAAAAATTTTCTTTTAACATCCGACCAGTTAGTAACAACCCCCCCGCCGAATCCTCGAATTTGAAATAAACGCTCCGGCGGTTGTTTTTATCGGCCGAAAACGCAGGAGAAATCGATATCCTATTTCACCTTCCCCTGCCCTGCCGATTGTCTATACGCCAAATCTAATTCGTTATTTCTTGATTTCTTGCCTGTTGCGATTTCTTCTTTGGGATTCGATACCTGTCCTCGAGCGAACTTAATTCCCTCCGTCAATGTGATCGCAGTTGAGGGACCTATTAAAAAAATCGTCATTACGAGGCCTGAAAGGCCATGGCAATCTCAAGCCCAATATTAAATACCTGTCCTGCCTGCCCTGCCTGCCTTGAGCGAAGCGCAGCACAGTCGAAGGGATGACATTCGGCTGAGCTCAGTCGTAGCCCAATGTCGAAGGGGTCAATTATAAATATTCAATGATTTTCTCCCTCAAACTTCGGGGTTTTTTGAAAGCCAACTTCGGGGGACAATTCGCTCAAGGCGCACTCCTTGTGCATGACGATATAAGGGGTATTTTTTAATTTTCTATAAACCCTTATTACACAAGGAGGTGCATTATGTTGAAACGTATTGCTTTAATGGAATCAATATCGTCTAACCTGCATGATTTTCTCCCTCAAACTTCGCACTGATAGAAGCCATTGCCCCTCTTTAATATCACTAAATTCATCATCCTGCCAATTCCTTGCCTATAAGAGCACATCCTGACGCCAATGAACCCCAGGCCAGCGGTCGTGCCGACTCTTTGGAACTCTCCCTGCCATTGCCGCTGTTGTAGAACCAGTTGATTTCGTCCTGCGAAGGTGCCGATATAAACCAGGATGGGACAGTTGACTTTATCGATTTTGCAATGCTTGACTGCTGCTGCCTTGAGTTTATCCAAAAATAACCACAACACAAAATCCGTGTTTATATGTGTTAATCTTTGTCTGAAAACTATAAATCCTCTGTGTTAACATCGTTAATCAGTGGTTAATTTTCTAAATCTCTTCTTTCGGATTTTATTTATCACTGAGCCAGCTTGGCCCGACAGCGACATCGACTTTTAACGGCACATCAAGCTCTATTGCACCGGTCATTTCTGCTGAAATCCATTTTTTATGCACCGCGGCGTGTGCTGCCGGCAGCTCAAAAACCAGCTCATCGTGGATTTGAAGAATCATTTTTACCGGCAGTTCTTCAGCTTCTATTTTTTGCTGAATATTTATCATTGCCACCTTTATCAAATCCGCCGCCGAGCCCTGAATAACGGTATTAATGGCCAGCCGCTGGGCCTGTGAGCGTTTATTGAAGTTTTTGCTGCTGAGATTTGTGATTTTTCGCCGCCGATGCATAATAGTTTCAGCATAGCCGCCTTTTTTAGCCTCTGCTATCGCATTATCCATAAATTTACGGATAGAGCCGTACCGAGCAAAATAATCTTCGATAAACTTTTTCGCTTCCGAATGGCTTATACCGATAGAGCGTGCCAGCCCGAATGCGCCCTGGCCGTAAATAATGCCGAAATTAACCGCCTTGCAGCTTGAACGCATCTGTGCGGTTACCTCTTCGATAGGAACATCGTATATCTGCGAAGCAACAAAGCTGTGTATATCCTGATTGGCGGCAAAGGCGTCTAATAGTGCCTTGTCCTTTGAGAAATGTGCCAACAGCCGCAGTTCGATTTGTGAATAATCGGCGCTGAGGATGCAGTCGGTTTTACTTTTGGGAACAAAAGCCGAGCGGATTTTCCTGCCTAATTCGGTACGAATGGGGATATTTTGCAGATTCGGGTCGCTGGAACTAAGCCTGCCGGTAGCGGTTATCGTCTGGTTGAACGATGCGTGCACCCGGCCGCTGTGCGGATTAATTAATGAGCCGAGCTTGTCGGTGTAGGTGTTTTTCAATTTGCTCAGCGTGCGGTATTCAAGAATAAAATCGATAATAGGGTGCTGCTCGGAAAGCTGTTCGAGTACTGCCGCGTCAGTGCTTCGCCCGGCCTTTCCAACCCTAATCGATTGAAGATTTAGCCGGTCAAAGAGAATTTCGGCAAGCTGCTTTGGCGAATCAATATTGAAAGCCGAGCCGGCATAAGAATAAATCCGTTCGGTAATTTCTGTTAGTGCCTCAGCCAGTTCGCCGGACATCTTCTTTAGCAGGCGGGTGTCAATCGAAACACCGTTGTATTCCATAGCCGCCAGAACAGAGACCAGAGGCATTTCGACATTTTCAAACAGTTGCTTCAGAGACGGCTCTTTATCGAGACGGCCCTTTAGATATTCGTAAAGCTGAAAAGTTATATCGGCATCCTCAGCGGCGTATTCACAGGCGGCGGCGGTATCGACCATATCGAACGTAAGCTGATTTTTGCCTTTGCCTATGAGCGCTGAAATTGGTATGCACCGGTAGTTCAAAAAATCCAGCGCCATATTATCCATTGAATGGCTGCTGCGCTGCGGGTCAAGGCAATAAGAAGCAACCATTGTGTCAAAATAAACGCCTTTTATGGGCATATCGGCGTTCCGCAGAATAAGTAAATCGTATTTTATGTTCTGGCCTATTTTCTTTATTTTTTTATCAGCAAGTATGGGCGCAAGTTTCGGCCGAAGTTTGTTTATATCGAGATGCTTTTGGCCCAACGGCGCTTTTACCGGCAGATAGTATGCTTTACAGCCCTGCCAGGAAAAACTTATTCCGACAAGGTCGGCCCACATCGGATTAATGGCGGTGGTTTCGGTATCGATGGCGAAAAGGCTTTGTTTTTTCAGCCTGGTTAAAAATTCGTTGAATTTTTTCTGCGTATCGAGCAGTTGATAATCGTGGTCGCTATTCTTTACGGAAGCTGGTCCTGCCAAATCCCGCCCAGCCGGCGGTTTTGCCGCCGCAGGACGCCGGGGCTTGGCGGTTGCCGTTAGGCCCAGCTGTGTTAGCAGACGATTGAAGCCAAGCTCTGCAAATATTTGAGCAAGTTTGGCTTCGTCGAATTTCTTTAGAGCTAAAGCATTGTAATCTACTTTCAAGGGAACGTTACAATCGATGATTATGAGCTTTTTGCTAAGATAGGCTTGTTCTTTAAATTTACGGAGATTTTCACCTCGCTTGCCTTTAATTTCATCGGCGTGTTTATATAATTTATCGAGAGAACCGTATTGTTGAATCATCTTAACAGCGTTCATTTCCCCGATTAGCGGTACGCCTGGGATATTGTCAGAAGAATCACCCTGTAAGGCCAAAACATCGATAAAATCTTTAGGATGAATTTTATATTTC
>CAZMCN010000061.1:0-12380 GCA_964564845.1 uncultured Pirellulales bacterium
CTTTCATTTAGCTTGAATTATAAATTCCTTTGATAATCAGTCTCACCTCGGCAGTCATCTCTCGACTACAAACTATACAGGACGCAACTCATCGTAGAACAAAAAATCACGACCGCCTGCAGATTTGAACCGCTAATTTTTTTCACACTTTTTAAGTTCTAACTCAACCGGCTGCATTAATCTTAAGATGGGATATTGCCGGCCTTCATTCAGATATTCGGCAAAGCGGTACTTGTGGCCGCTTCTTTCGGTGCAAATACCCCAGCTCGACTGCGGCTCCAGAAGCAATGGAATAAGATTGCCGGCCCGTTGTCGCAGAAATATCACCACGCTGCCCTCTTCCATAGTTACGTCCTTTGTTTGCACTTTTACCTCAACGTCACTGCCTGACTTATCCTCCTCGGTAATGGAACTCACGGATAAAATCGTATATTCTTCGACCTTGAGTTTGGTATCCTTTTTCAAACAATGCATCTCTATCTGGTGCCTGGAAAGCAATTCGGTCAGTCTGCGCTCATTTTTCGAAAAGATATAGGCGGCCGGTTTCTTGACGCTTTTCTTGATTTTTACAAGCGGCGTGTAATTTCCCAGTTCTTTCTCGAATTTTTTCTGGGAATTAACATCATATAGAGGATACATTGTTGTCGTCTTTCGTTCGGGGTCCGGACCGTAATCCATTCGGATATGAACCATATCTTCACCGCTGGACGGTTCCTCCAGCAGTTTCTGCCGGGCAGAATGAGCAATGCTTAAAATCTTCGCACGGTACTTCGCTATCGTCTTAAGAAAGGCCGTAATGGCGGAAATCTGACCGGCCGTACGCCGCTCGATTTTATTAACTGACCCCCTGTACTTCTGACCCTCAAATATAAATGAAAATGTGTTGTATATCCCCATGCTATGCCGGCCGTCATTGATATTGGTTGTACTGTGGCGTATCCTTCTTACTTCAGGCGGGCCGCCTACGGTATAACGGTGGAAGGTAAAGCCGTCTGCCCTTACTGATTTCCCCACTTCCGGCACAATAACATCCCTCGAAAATTCTATGATTGCCGGCGAAATGTTCAGATTCGATACACAATCAAACATCTCTTCAGCATCTTTCCTGTAGCCAAGACGAAGCCAGCTTCTGCTCATACAATTAGATTCGTGTACATCCACGGCAACTTCCGGCACCCATTTTAAAAACAGAGTGTGAACTGCGCATGCCTCAGGCTCACTTAAAACCACATGATTTCGATTCAAATCCATATCATTAGCGTTTCTGCGATTGTCCTTTGCAGCCCCATCGGGGTTCGCTAACGGCACTATAAGCACATCAAGCTCTTTTAATACATCCTGCAGAGAACCTATCGCAAGCTCCCTTATCAGGATTAAAGCGGCTTCTTTGCCGGACGGCTCATTGCCATGCTGGGCCGCAAGAATTAAAACTATCGGCTTGGTTGAACGATGCGACCCAAAGACCTTATCTTCGGTTATCATCACTACAGGAATCTGGCGACCCTCGACCGACTCACCGATAATCTCTACCGTGACCTTGTCCGACAAGCCGTCAATTTTTGTCAGATAAGCCATCATTTCACTATGGCTTGTGAGCCTGACGAAACCACATTGCTCTATCGGGCTGAGGGGTTCACCGCGAGCAGTTACAGCGGATTGAGCAATTGTGGCCAGAAAAAGACAATGAAAAAGAACAATAAATACAGCGTTTTTAACCTTCAGATACATAATTAACTCCTTTCCTGAAAAATTTCATATCCAATAATGCCAATGTACTCGATAAGACTAATATCAAGTCCCGAAAACTGCAACAACTTTTCGGAAGTAACTTGAATTTTATAGATAAAATGCTAATGTACGGCCATAAAATTTTTTGGAAAAACAAAAGGGTGTTTGAGTATTTCCTAAGTTTCGTATTGGCAAACAGTTAAGAAGATTTTATTAAGAACCGGAGTGGATTTTTATCATAGCATCATCCTGAATCACCGAAATCGATACGCCCGGGACGTTCATATCCGCCGTCAACTTTGACGCCGGGATATCGAGTTTATGCGTTACCGATTCAAGCTCACTGTGCCCTGCGGCCTTAGCCGAAACCGCTCGCCGCAGCATTTCTCGCCAGGCCTAAACTCAATAGTAACATATAAAGCTTTCCCCCCATCACTAACTTCAAACGATACAGGCACATCAACGTCTTCCATAATAAATTTTGTTTCCGAAAGAGGCAGGAGAGTAAATTTACCTGCTCCGGGACTGTCAATTAACAAATTGCCATTAACTTTCCTGACTTGCGCTATATAGTTGTCCGGAAATTGATATTCTCCCACATACTTATCCAGGATGCTTGAATCCAGCTTGATGATATCGGCACGTTTTGGCGCCGCCGCAAGAGCCACCAGTTTGGGCTCGGCCTTGGGCCTTGATACTTTCGCCTCAAGAACCATCCGCAGCAACTTCAGACGCTCTTTACTAACAACGCTATGACCTGTTTTCTTGGTGCAGTTTGAAAAGCTCAGGTCCCACCAGGTATCGACGCGATGGACAAATACTAAATCCGCTCCGGGCACAACGGTAATCCAATGACCGCCATATCCGCTGGCTGTGTATGTCCCAAGCTCCTTAAACGGCTCGGAATTGATAGTCCACCATAGATAACCATAGCCGTATGTATCGTTCTTGGTGGAATACTGTGTGGTGCTTTCTTTGACCCACTCTTTCGTAAGGATTTGTTTGTCCTTCCACTTACCTTCACGAAGAAACAGCAGCCCGAATCGGGCCATATCTCTCGCCGACATTCGAAATGGGTAAGCAGGATAAACAGAGTGTTCTTTTTCCAGATGGTAATAGCAATCCTGAAGCCTGAAATCCTCCATTCCAATCGGCTCGGCAATGCGACTCTTAAATTCCTTAAATATCGTTGAGCCTCTCTGACGGTCAAAGATTGCCCCCAGCACGTTAAAGTCCCAGTTGTTATAATAATAGAAGGTCCCGTGTGCGTGACTTCCCTGTTTCGGACGTCTCTTTTTCATACCCTCGGTTTCATAGGCGGCTGGATGATAAACGCCTGAACGTGCTTTTAGCAAGTCTCTGATGCATGCCTGCTTTTCAGACTCGGTAAGCGGCGGCTCGTCGTCGATGCCTAAATCTGCCATTGTCTTGTCCATGTCAATATTACCCTCGGCCACGCCAATGCCGTACAGGGCGCTTAAAAAGCTCTTTCTGACCGAGTGACACATATATCTTCTTTCGATATCGCCCCATCCGGCGACGACGACGCCTTTGTAAATTACCATAACCGCAGCAGAACCCACCTGATTAGAGTATTGCTGGGCCTGGGTTAATTTCTCACAGGAAAAACCAGCTTCCTCAGGCGCAGCATACATAAGCCAGGTTCGGCCTGGATAAATCTCTTTGGCACAAACGCTTCCCTTATAAGGGCTTGTAACACACGAGGCCAACAGCAAAACAGCGAAAATGCTCAAAAAAGATGTGTAATTGCGGCTCATAAAATATCTCCTTTTCTGTAACTTTGACAAAATCAACAAAATTGTAGCAACCGATGAGCTTTTTTCAATGAGAATCTCAAGCCCTTATACGAACTGAAGCTGAGCGACAAGAAGATACCGAGGCGTATGTTGTTTTTCGGATATCGAGAGGCGAATTATACCGGGAGTCGCCGTGCCAGCGGATATCGCCGGTATTTTTGCATTTGTGCTGAGGCCCTGCAACCTGCTGGGCAGACAACAGCAGGATTGCCTCAATACCGGCTTTGCCGACAACATCAATGACTTCATCTACAGATGCCTCTGCCTGCTCGATAAGTTCCAGCATCGGCAGCAAAAACTGACCTTCCCTGCTCAAAAATTTTGCCAATTCTTTGCTGTCTTTTTGATTGATAATCTGGTAATCTGCCCTTTTCATGGCGGTTACTTTCAAATAAAGGTTAACTTTTTCTTTTTGGGCCAAATTATAACCAATTTGGCCCTCAGGAACTGCCACCTTTTTCAACCTTCAACTATGAACGGGACACCTTCGGGATTTGCCCTCAAATCTGCAAAAATTTCCCCCCAAAAAAAACAAATTAAAAAAAATAATCAAAAATTACGTATTTATACACCTGCGCATTTGATTCGAAATCCCCCCAATTTCAAACCAGTCCCGCAAAGCGGTTCCTCATGTTTGATTTGCTTTTCTATCCGAGCCGCCGTAGATAAAACGTATCCCCCCGACATCAGGTATCCAGTTCAGCGAAACAATCGCATAAGCTATTCTAAATAAGCTGTTCTGTCGGCTGCTTCTAAGCAGAAAACTCTTTAACCCCTGCGGCCAGGGAAATTCAAAACCGCCCGGCCAATAAACAAAAAGTGCTTTGCCAACCAGATAATCACGCGGAACTATCCCCTGCCGATACGTTTTATGGTTGTTTTTAATCCCTTCTCTCTGCCACCACCGGCTGTCGGCACTGCTGGGACTGTTATCACCCAGCACAAAAAATTCGTCTTTTCCGAGAGTAAAAGGATTGCCTTCCGTGGCTCTGCCTGAGCTTGGATTATTAACAATCGTTGCGGTATAGTAAATGTCTCTAAAAACCGCTATATGTGAGAGTATCAGTTTGCCGGAACCGAAGATCTTCACCTCCGGCTCAATATTCGTTTCTCTCGGTCCGGCGTCGTCAGGCAAACTCCCCAAATCAAAGGTCAGCTTCTCATCGCCGAATTGAAAAATCAACTGGTGGTCAACATTGGCAAACTTCACCAGCGCAGGTTTTTTTGCAATTGGTTTTTTGACCGGTTCACGCTTTAATTCACTGCGTCCTGCACCGGGCGAAAGTTGTTCGATGACCATTTCGCCTGCTGCCAAATCAACCCAGCCTTTGTAACGGCTTTTGTACTTGCTCAGTTCGATGCCAATAACACCCTTCTGATTGCCTGATTCAGCGTAGAAACGCATCATCAAGTCACTGCTGTACGGCATATAATCGTATTCCTTAACATCGTCATAGGCATAGGTGGCTCTGAAATCGTTGCCGACAGTGCTGTCATAGGCCAGGTAACTGATTTGCTCGGCGCCGCTGTCCAGGCGAAACCTTCTCTTCTCGGCCTTGTCAATTTGCCATTTTGAGTCTGCGACATTGAAAGGCTGCCGCCAAAAGTGACCGTTAAACATACCTTCGTTAGGCCGAACCGGCTGATAGTCGTTATCGTACACGGGCATCCACAACTCGTTTTGGACTTTGGGAGGCTTTCGGCTGATTTGTCCGTTGATGTAAATATCACCATCGATTATTTCCACAGTTTCACCCGGGCGCCCGATTAATCGTTTGATATAATTTATTGACGGCTCGATCGGATTCTTAAATACTACTACGTCCCACTGCTTAGGTTCAAGGAACTGGTAGATACATTTCAGGACGAGTATTCTATCGCCGTTTACTATCGGCATTTTTCCGCCGGTCGGCTGGTAATGACCGCAGCTTGGACAGCGAGTGTGAAATGGTTTGATATAGCCGCTGGGGATTGTGTCCCGTGGAAATCTGAATCTTGTCGGCTCGAATCCATAATCGTATTTATATCCACACTGGCTGCATCGCAGGCGATAATGTGCGCCTTTGAGGGTATCGGCCATACTGCCGGTAGGAATACGAAACGCCTCCATTACAAACGCCCGGAAAACAAAAGCCAGCATAAAAGCCGTTATCAGCCATTCAAGAGTATTTGCAATTTCAGCGGCTCGCTTCTTTCGAGCGGTCGCTTTGGAATTGGTTGTGTCAAATTTAGCTTTCGACATATACGTACAAACGACACCTTTTCAAATACCTCCTGCAGCCGTTCATAGAAACTGCATAGAAATGGTGATTATGCCGAAAAATTATTGATTGGTCAATAGACTATTTGTTATTAAACGTATTTTGTAGATAATTGCCAAATCCGGCCATTTGGCAAAATCACAGATTGACACCCGCTGGAAACGCTTAATTCAAATACAGAGGATTCTAAGTTTTTATGGAAATTGATATTGGCTCCGCCACTTCTCTGCCGCCAGCCGATTATTGAAAGGCCTAACCTTAAAAAAAAAGCTGCAAATCCCTAAAAAATCGGGACTCACAGCCTTTTAATGAAATCGAATTCTAATAAACTTAAGGTATAGCTTCTTTCCAGTCTTCAGCCAATACTGCAAAGTCAAGGGAGTCCACAAACCCATTGAGGGTGGATGGGGCGATGTCGGCGGAAGGACTACCCGGCGACTGCAGCCATTGGTTAGCTATTGCCTTTAGATCCTCAAAATTAACCTCGCCGTTTTCAACGATATCCCCGTAAAAAGATACCATAAACGAATCAGATTGCTGTGTTGTCTCAGGGCTTATGTCGCCGTCAGTTGCAGAAACACTAAAGCTGTGGGTCCCGAGAGGACGAGGGGGCAGAATCACATAGTAGGTTCCCGACGCAGGATGCGAACGACTAATATGCTGGAGCGATTACATGAGGAAATCAAACGCAGGACACGTGTCGCCAGGCTGTTTCCTAATGAGGCTTCACTTTTAAGATTGGTCAGTGCGGTCGAGATGGAGCTCAGCGAGGATTGGATTGCCGGCAAAAAATATTTGGATATGAATGTGGAAATGGAGAACGAAAACGAATCCGCTGATTCAAAGGAAAAAAGATTTTACAGAAAAAATGTTGCTTAATCTTACGGATTCAATTTTCGCAAGATTTTCCGAAATTATTGAAATACACAGCAACAAAAAGCTTCGCTCGCCGTGAACCAATTAAAGCTTCTGTCTTGACGCACCAAAGCCTTTTCCATATACCAACTTATAGGCTACTCATAAAAAATATTCCAAGTTTTTATACTCTGCTGGGGGCTTAATTACGATACATACGCAGAGTTTAGGAGACGGGAAAAAAGTAAGGTTTTTCCCCGATGTAACCACTTATGGGCAAAGTGGTTATCTCAAATAACCCCGGTTGGCAGTGTTTTATCGATGCCCCGGGTTTTCTCGGTTTATTGCCGATTTTGGGTATTTGGTGAGGTTAAAGGAGGCCTGCAGGCAAAAGTGCGTTGTTCTTGTTTTTTAGACAGGAGGGGTTAAAAAAATTTTAAAAGCTGAAAAATTTTTCGGTAAAATTTGCTTGATGTATAGAAGTCTTTGCTATATAGTAACTTGCGGTGTTTAGGAGTTTTCGGTTTGTTGCGGCCTTGTTTTGCGATAAATCGGAACATCAACACTGAGAACGGCAGCTCACCATCGCAGTTTTATTGAGGTGTGGAATGAATTGTTCGACAACGAACAGAATTGGCCTGTTAGACAGAAGCTCCCCTGTTGTAAGCAAAATCCAGTTCTCCATTAGCTGTTTCTTGAAATGAGGTAACACAATGTCAACAATTACAAAGAAAGAACTCATTGACCGAATCGCGGAAAAGACGCAGACGAAAAGAGTTTCGGTTAAGCGAATAATTCAGGCGTTTCTTGACGAGATAACGGCAGAGTTACGCAGGAATAATCGTCTGGAATTCCGGGACTTTGGTGTTTTCGAGACGCGAACAAGAGCGGCGAGAATCGCGCAGAATCCCAAAACTCTTGAACGTGTCGAGGTTCCTTCGAAACGGACAGTTAAGTTTAAGATGGGCCGGCTGATGAAAGAAAATCTCAGTGTACCCGCAACAGAGTCGGCAGAGGCCAAATAAGTAAATTGAATAAGAAACCGCAATCCACATAAAAAAAGAAACCGGCGTCTCAGCTATGAACTGATTGTGGCCTGCGGTAATTAAGAGTTCGCTTTTGTGAAGTTGTTCAAAAAGGAGTTTTTTATGTCAGAGGGCACAGTTAAGTGGTTCAATCCGAAAAAAGGTTATGGTTTTATCGCCACTCCGGACGGTAAAGATATTTTTGTGCATTATGCAAGTATCACAGGTGGGGGATATAAAACGCTTGTTGAGGGCGACTCGGTAACCTTTGATATTGTCGAGGGAGAAAAAGGCCTAAGGGCTGAAAATGTAGTTCAACAGGCAGCCGCCAAAAGCGAGGTCGCCTCGGAAAGCGAAGCTGCCGCTGAAAGTGAAGCTGTCTCGCAGAACGAAGAAGAATCGTAACATTACTTTTTTGTTCCGGGCTACAGGAGTGGTTGCAAACAGGTAATTTGTTCTTCTTGCTCCCTACGCTGCCCGAGGGGACGAAATATGAACAACATCAGCAGGTTTTGTGATTATGATTGCAGAGGAAGGTCAATCCGGGCTTAACTGCAATGTTCTTGTGTTGAACAAGCACTATATGGCTATCCGTATAGTGGGAGTGAAACGTGCGTTTTCCCTTCTGTTTCGAGAGATTGCCGAGGTCGTTTCTTTCGAGCAGGGTATTTATTCGAATTATGATTTTCAGAGCTGGTGTGATGTGAGCCAGTTCAAACGCAATTTCGAGCCGGACGGACAAGACTGGATATCCACCGTTAATTTTTATATTGCAGTGCCTCGAATCATCCGCCTGCTATTTTTCGACCGTCTGCCGCGAAACGAGGTAAAGTTTAATCGCCGAAACATCTTTGCCCGCGACAAAAACAGTTGTCAGTATTGCGGCAGGCGCCATCCGACGAGCGAGTTGTCACTTGACCACGTTATTCCCAGAAGCATGGGGGGCAAATCAGTCTGGACAAATGTAGTTTGTTCGTGCACAAAATGTAATGTAAAAAAGGGCGGACGAACTCCCAAACTGGCCGGTATGAGTCTTATCAGAAGGCCTCTCAAGCCGAAACGCAATTCGCTTGTGCATATTCACTTAGGCCATCCGCGTTACCGCAGCTGGAAACAATTCCTCGACCACGCCTACTGGTCCGTCGAACTGAAATAAGTTTTTAGAATTTGCTCGTCGATAGGGACACAAAACCACATTGAGGATATTAGGAAAGGGATTTCAAAAGCCAACGGTCGGATTCGAACCGACAACCACTGGTTTACAAAACCAGAGCTCTACCGTTGAGCTACGTTGGCAACGAAACCGATAATAATAAAATCCGCTCCACAGGTCAATCCCCCAATTTGCCTGTCGTTATTTTTCAGCCGAAATCCCTTTGGAGGCCCAGTTAAGCATTTGCGATTACTCTTTATTCTGATAAAATCACTGCAAAATCAATAACATTTTACCCTCAGGAGCACAAAATGGAATATGCCGTTGGCAAAACAGGACGGATAATCGGTGCCCGTTTGTTTGAAGGCGAAGACCTCTACGAATGCGTTGAAGAAATCGCCAAAAAAGAAAATATCAAATCCGCTGCTGTATTGATTACCGGCGGCTTCAGAAAGGCCTCCGTCGTCGTCGGCCCAAAACAGGAAAAACCAAAAATCCTCGGCAATTTCAAAGAATTCGCCGGACCGGGAGAAACGCTCGGCGTCGGAACAATATACTGCGACGAGAGAAAGACCAAAACTCCACATCCACACTGCTATCGGCAAAGGCAAACAGACAATGGTCGGCTGCCCACGAGGAGGTGCAAAAACTTTCCTGATTATGGAAGTTACAATAATCGAAATCACCGACCTTAACGCCGGCCGAATACCAGACAAAGAAAAAGGCTTAAAACTGCTAAGATTCGAGTAACTACTACTTGTCCTGACCAACCTGTCGAAACGAAACGAACCATATAAATGAAATAAGAATTAAAAAGCCCCCGGCAAAAAATAAAACGACCCGCCGGTTTGGTTCACTGCAGCGAACAAGCCACCGTGGTATTGCCGGCCCGGCGGACCGCTCGTTCAAAGCCTCCGTTAAAGCTTTTCTGGCGGCATCTAATTGCTCCGGGGCCACTTTGGGATAAACAGTATTTGTCTCTTCCGACCGTGTGCCCAGCGTTGCAGCAGCGACTCGCTTAATAAGTTCGGGGTCCTTCTCAAACTGCTCCAGCAGAACTTCATAATCAGTGTTCAAGGATTCCAGACGCTCCGTCAATTCCTCGGAAGTTTCCTCCGCCTCGATACCCGCATAATACTGCAGCAACTCGCCAGAGAGTATCGAAAGACTCACTGCAGATGCCCCAATTAAAAAAAATAAAACAAACAAAAACGTTCGCAGGATATTTTGTCCTCGCATACTTCCGCCGTCCGGCCTAACAGCTCACAGACTACGAAGCCCTCTTGAACATAAAACCCGCATATTGTGCCGCAGGACCAAGGTCCTCGTTTATCCTAAGCAACTGATTATACTTGCAGACCCTGTCTGTCCTGCACAATGAACCCGTCTTTATCTGGCCGGCCCCCGTTGCAACCGCCAAATCTGCTATTGTACTGTCTTCGGTTTCGCCGCTTCGGTGACTTATAACTGCCGTCCAGCCCGCCCTCCTGGCCATATTAATCGCCTCAAATGTCTCCGTCAGCGTCCCTATCTGGTTGAGTTTTATCAATATCGAATTGGCACATTCAAGCTTGATGCCTTTGGCAAGGCGTTTGGTATTGGTTACAAACAAATCATCCCCGACCAATTGAATCTTACTTCCCAGTTTTTTGTTCAGCTTCGTCCAGCCGCTCCAGTCATCTTCCGCCAAACCGTCTTCAATGGTAATAATCGGATATTTATCCACCCAGTCCGCCCAGTGATTAATCAGCGACTCGGAAGATATCTTTTTTTTCGGATTGGATTTAAAAAATTTATACTTCTTTGTTTTGTCGTCGAACATCTCGCTTGCCGCAGGGTCCAGAGCAATCGCTATATCCCTGCCCGCCTTGTATCCCGCCTTTTTGATGGCATCCATAATTACTTCCAGCGCCTCTTCGTTGCTTTTTAGCATCGGCGCAAAACCACCCTCATCCCCTACACTCGTGGCATAACCTTTCTTGGCCAATACCGATTTTAATGTATGAAAGGTCTCCGCTCCCATCCGAAGTGCCTGCGGAAAATCCTTCGCCCCGACCGGCATAATCATAAATTCCTGAAAATCGACGTTGTTGTCGGAGTGTTTACCGCCGTTGACAATATTCATCATCGGAACCGGCAGTATATTAGCACTGCATCCACCCAGATACCTGTACAAGGGCAGCCCCGCCGAATCCGCCGCCGCCTTTGCCGCCGCAAGCGAGACACCAAGTATCGCATTTGCGCCTAATTTGCCTTTGCTCGGCGTGCCGTCCAGCCCAATCATCAGCTCATCAAGCTCTTCCTGCGCAGCAGCATCCATACCCACAACTTCAGGCCCGATTATTTCATTGACATTTTTAACCGCCCCCAACACCCCTTTACCCATATAGCGCCTGGCTCTTTTGTCTCTAAGCTCTACCGCCTCGTAAGCTCCCGTACTAGCCCCCGACGGAATCGCCGCACGCCCGAAAGAGCCGTCATCCAGCAGAACATCAACTTCAACAGTCGGATTACCGCGTGAATCGAGTATCTCCCGTGCCATAACATCAACTATCATTGTGAACATCTTGAATTCCCTTTCATAAGATATAAGATTTCATTTTACATTGATTTGTAATAACTCTCGAAAAGCTACTGACTTTCCCACGCATTGTCAAGCATTAACCGGCCTAAAAGCTTACAAATATCCACCTAATGCAAAATTAATAGCACAACCAGATATTTATCCCTCCCATTAGTCTTTCTTCGCTGCCATCGCAATTTTTCTCAGCCGCATAATATCCAGCTTCCCTGACCCAAGCGCCGGCATCGACTCTATCCTGATGTAATTGTCACGCCTGGGCTTCCACATATTCGGCAGATTACTCCTGGAAATAATCTCGTGCAGCTTGTCGGCCTCCCCTGCCTTCTCCAAATGCAGCACAACAAGCTCCTCCCCCTTCCTGGCATCGGGTACTCCCGTAACAGCTACAACCCGCTCGTCCGTATCAAGGCCGCTGAGATAAACCTCTTCAACCCCGACATGCGGCACCATCTCCCCGCCGATTTTGCTGAAGCGCAATAATCTGTCCGTAATCATCAAAAAACCATCCTTATCGATACTTGCAATATCACCTGTATTGTACCAGCCGTCTTCCAGAACCTCGGCGGTTTCCTTCTCTTTATTCAAATATCCGAGCATAACGTTCGGCCCTTTTACCATTAACAGCCCTGATTCACCCACAGCCATTTCTTTCCTGCTTTCAGGCGAAACTATCCTGACCGCAACACCCGGAATCGGCTGACCAACGGTCCCTTCCTTATTCCCAATCTGCCCTACGCCGCCAATTTCCACATCGGCCAAATTCAATGATACCACCGGCGAAAGCTCTGTCACACCGTAGCCCTCCAGCGGCCGAACACCAAATTTAGCTTCAAAGCCGTCAGCCACGCTTTTTTTCAGCTTCTCCGCGCCGGCAACTGCCGACCGAAGACTCGCAAAATCCTCCTGCTTAACTCGCCTGACATAGTTCAAAAGAAACGTCGGCGCAGCAAAAAGAAC
>CAZMCN010000062.1:0-12336 GCA_964564845.1 uncultured Pirellulales bacterium
GTGGCGAAGCCTCTGGCGAAGCCGGAAACAATGAACTATGAACAACGAACTACGAACTATCTTATGCAAAACAAACCCAATCAAACCCAACCTGTAGTGAGCTTGTCGAACCTATTTCAAACCACCCACGCGCCCCAAACGTACAGGAAAAGGCCAAGAGCTTACGGCGATTTGCAAATCGCAATTTTTCTTGACTAACTGTGTTAATATTGTTAAATTAGGAGTGCTAGAGAACTGAGGAGGTTATAGTGGTAAGTGAAGCTGAAAATAACGAAAGGATTGATACCGGGAACCTGCAACATAAAGAGGATGTTCTTCGCTCAAGCGATATAATCCCGCCATTTAATAAACAACTTCACAGGGGTTCGATTTCACAAAACAGCGGTGAATGTGCCGAAAACGCAGAGCCGAGAAAAAACGAAATACCGAAATTCGACCTTGCTGAAGATATTATGGCTGAGCAGCGAAAAATCACCGCTATAAGAAGAAAGGCGCCCGCCGGCAAATCCGCAGTTCAGGCAGCAGAACCGCGGAACAAAACCACCAGCCGAACCGGCGAAATGCAAACACCGCTCTCATCGGAACAGCAGCAAATCATTGTGGAGATTGTAGCAAAAGATATTGAAAGACTCTGCCGCAGCAGTTAGGCGTTTACAAAAAATATCGTTTATCACTTATCTTCTTGCAATAGACAGTTGTAGAAGATAAATTATCAGGCAGCCGTTTGGAGAGGTGGCCGAGTGGCTGAAGGCAACGGTTTGCTAAACCGTCGTAGGGGTATAAACCCCTACCGCGGGTTCGAATCCCGCCCTCTCCGTTTTTTTATATCACTCCATAAGTCATTTTGAATAATATAGTTATGGTTTTTAAAGAAGAGAGGAGCGGCCTCTCCGCAGTTTTCTCTAATCATAAAAGTAAAAATCCTAAGTTGCTGTGATTCAAACACTTGTGAATTATTGCTTATTTTTGACTGGCCTACTGTCCCCAAACTGTCCTCATTATGCCATTAAAAAAGATTATTCCACAGGACTTTTTTGTTGACTTAATTCAATTATACAGTTAAACTATATAATAGAAGTAAGTATAGGAAAGGCATATAAAATGAAAAGACAGAGATCCGATGGACAAGAAACACGCCAGAAACTGCTTGTTGCTGCCGGTGAGATTTTCGCCAAAAAGGGATTCTGGGAAACTACAAATGCGGCTATTTGTGAAAAAGCAAATGTTAATACCGCCTCTGTAAATTATCACTTCGGCAGCAAAGAAAACCTTTACATAGAAGCATGGAAATATTCATTTGAAAAGTCGATTAAGGTTCATCCTCCGGATGGGGGAATTTCGCCCAAAGCAACCGTCCAAGAAAGATTACAGGGCAGAATTCTATCGTTTATGCAGCGGATTGGTGATCCTGAAGCACATGATTTTGACATCATACACAAAGAAATGGCTAGTCCGACCGGGCTTCTTTCTGAAACCATTGAAAAAGCCATAACACCCATAGAACAGGATTTTAAGTCAACTCTCAAGGAACTGTTGGGTAGTAGTGCAGGCGAGCAGCAAATACGTTTCTGCCATATGAGTATTATGGGCCAATGTTTTGGTCCAATGCTGCATTTACGTCATAGCCAGACGGAGTCGGCAATTCCCCGCCCAAAAGATTTGCCATTAGATTTTGATATTGAGGAATTGGCCGAACATATTACTCAGTTCAGTCTGATTGGAATAAATGGTATTCGTCGGGAGATCGAAAAGAAAATAAAGCGGGTAAGGCAGGAATAAAAACATGTATCTTTTGTGCAAAAAAGTCTTTGTCAGAGTTTTATCAGTGCCCTTAATGACCATAGTTTTCACTCTTGTGGGTTGTACGCCTGTAGGTCCCAATTACACTTCTCCACAGGCATCTGTTTCTACAAAATGGCACAGTCAACTCAAACGAGGGTTGGTTTCAGAACAGATGAGTCCGCAGACATTGGCATCGTGGTGGACAACGTTTGACGACGCCAAGCTATCTGAGTTGATAGAGCGGGCAGTTGCAGGTAACCTTGATTTGAAAGATGCACAATCGCGGGTCCGACAATCGCGAACCAGCAGAGGTATCGCAAAGGCAGGTCTATTTCCTACCCTTGATTTTTCCGGCTCTGATAAATGGACTCGTAGTGGAGAAGATGGTGGAACAGGCAAAACCACACAGCTTTATTCATCAAGTTTTGATTCTGGCTGGGAAATAGACATCTTCGGAGGGGTTCGGCGTTCCATCGAGGCTGCAGAAGCAGACCTGCAGGCTACTCAGGAAAACTTGCATGATACTCTCGTTACTTTGACTGCCGAAGTCGCTTTGAATTATATAGAAGTAAGAACATATCAATATCGTCTTGCCACGGTACGGGAAAACTTGGAAACGCAAAGTGAAACATATCAATTGATCGTATGGAGGTCTCAGGCAGGTCTAAGTGACGAACTTGCCGTGCAACAAGCCCGTTACAACCTCGAAAGTACCCGTTCACAAATACCATCTTTAAACACAGGTATCGAGGAGGCAATGAACCGTATCGCAGTACTTCTTGGAGAACAGCCAGGTAAGGTTAATGAAGAGCTTGAAAAAAGCAAACCCATACCAGTAGTTCCTCCACAAACTGCTGTTGGTGTGCCGGCTGATATGATACGACGAAGACCCGATATACGTAAAGCAGAGCGTGAATTAGCAGCGCAAACAGCAAGAATTGGGGTAGCCACTGCCGAGCTTTACCCAAAGTTCACGTTAGCTGGTTCTATTAGTGCTAAAGCGGTTTCATTTAATAGGTTGGTAAACAATCTGTCCTCGTCAGGAGATTTGACTTTAAGTGGCGGCCCAGGTATTAGCTGGGCGATATTTGATGCTGGTGCTATCCGTCAGAATATAAAGGCACAGTCAGAACTCCAGGAACAGGCATTGATAAAATACGAATCAGCAGTTCTTGGAGCGATTGAAGATGTCGAAAACGTCCTCACCGCATATGCAGATGAGCAGGACAAAAATTATAGCCTTCAAAAGGCAGTTGACGCTGCTCAATCAGCTGTTGAGCTATCAAAACAAGAGTACCAGGCTGGTCTGATAGATTTCAGCAATGTCCTTGATGCGCAACGTTCTCTGTTGTCTTTTCAAAATGAGCTGGCTCAAAGTGATGGAACAATAGCCTCAAATTTCATTCGGTTATACAAAGCCCTCGGAGGCGGATGGACATCATTTGCCCTTGAAGAAAATAATAAACAGCAAAAGGAGAAAAAATGAATACTGGAACAAATCCGGATTTGGATATTGCCAAAACATTAGGAACTGATCGGTCCTCTAATCATAAAAGCCATCTAAAACGCTGGCTAATATTAGGCATATTGGCAGTAGTAATAGTAATATTTATTATTATTTGGACGAAAAATGGCAAGTCCAGCCAGATACAATTTAAAACAGAGCAGGTCACTCGTGGAGACATCACTGTTATTGTAACGGCTACGGGTACCTTGGAACCAACCAATGAAGTTGAAGTGGGCAGTGAATTATCGGGTATAGTCGAAAGCGTTGAAGCAGACTACAACAATAAGGTTAAGGTTGGCCAAGTTTTAGCGAAACTCGATACCTCAAAACTCGATGCTCAGGTGACACAATCCAAAGCAGCTTTGGATTCGGCAAAGGCCAAAGTGTTACAGACTCAGGCAACCCTAAGCGAAACGGGCAACAAGCTGACTCAATATGAAAAGGTTCGTAAATTAAGTAATAATAAAGTTCCATCTCAGACCGAATTTGATGCAGCTCAAGCAGCATTTGAACGTGCTAAAGCTGATGTAGCCAGTGCAGAAGCCGAAGTATCTCAAGCTCAGGCAACTCTCGAAGCTTACCAGACAGATTTATCCAAAGCAGTTATTTGTTCACCAATTAATGGGATTGTCCTGACGCGAAGTGTAGAACCTGGGCAAACCGTAGCAGCGGCCTTCCAAGCGCCTGTGTTATTCACTTTAGCTGAAGACCTGGCACAGATGGAATTGCACGTAAATGTAGATGAGGCAGATGTAGGTCAAGTTAAAGAGGGCCAGGATGCTGTATTTAGCGTCGATGCTTACCCTAATCGAACTTTCAAAGCACAGATTATCCAGACCCGCTATGGCTCACAGACCGTGGATGGTGTCGTAACTTATGAAACTGTGCTCAAAGTGGATAACACAGATTTATCTCTGCGGCCTGGAATGACAGCAACCGCGGACATCATAGTCATGAAAATTGGAAATGCCATTTTGGTATCTAATTCAGCCCTGCGATTTAAAATATCGGCAGAAGATGACAAGAAGAATAATAACGGTGGTTTGGTGGGAACATTACTTCCTCATCCACCCAGAGGTGAGTCCAAACAGAAGGAGAGCACCATCAGCGGTAATCAGCAACAACTCTGGGTACTAAAAGATGGGCAGCCAACTGCCGTTGCTGTTACTACCGGTGCCACAGATGGAGTTATGACGGAAATATTAGACGGCTATATCGAGCCTGGGATGTTGTTAGTGGTTGATATCATTAATAAAGGCAAGTGATTATGATTCAATCAAATAAAACAGATAACTGTCTCCTTATAGAATTTCAAAATGTTAAAAAAATGTACGGTTCCGGACAAGCAGCCATGCACGCTCTTCGAGGCATTGACCTGCAAATTGACCAAGGCGATTTTGTTGCAATAATGGGACCAAGCGGTTCGGGAAAATCTACTTGTCTGAACATACTCGGCTGTCTGGATACCCCAAGCGATGGGAGTTACATCTTCAAAAGCATCACCGTTAATAGACTGAATCAAAATCAGCGAGCACAGCTCCGCCGCCACTATCTGGGTTTCGTTTTTCAGGGATATAACCTCTTAAGTCGCACGTCGGCTTTGGAAAATATTGAACTACCTTTAATCTATAGGGGTGTTCCTATCAAAGAACGACAAATACTTGCCGGCCAGGCCCTCGACGCTGTGGGGCTTAAAGGATGGGAAAAACACACACCAGGTGAGTTATCCGGTGGTCAGCAGCAGCGAGTTGCTATTGCTCGTGCTATTGTTACAGAACCAGCGGTACTAATGGCTGACGAACCAACAGGTAATCTGGATACAGTTCGAAGCCATGAAATTATGGAACTGCTGGCCGATCTGAACAATAAGCAAGGCATTACCATTGTAATGGTCACCCACGAACCGGATATGGCGGCCTATGCAAAACGCGTTATATATTTTTTAGATGGCCTGATAGAGTCGGATAAGAAAAATGGAGAGATAAAATAATGCTGTGGGATACATTTATACTGGCGCTGCGTGAAATCAGGCGTCATGTTTTACGTTCATTGCTGACCGTTCTGGGTATTGTCATTGGGGTGGCATCGGTAATAATAATGGTAACATTAGGTAGCGGTGCCACCGTGCAGGTTACCGAGCAGATTGCAAGTCTGGGAAGTAATCTGCTAATGGTCAGTCCCGGAAAAAGGCTTGGTCCAGGCCGTGATTCCACGGGCTCACCATTCAAATTGGCCGATGCCGATGCCATTGCCAGAGATATCCGTTCACTTGCTGCGGTAGCTCCATCCGCCAGCAAACCCGCCACCGCTATATTTGGAAATGAAAACTGGTCAACCACAGTTACCGGCACTAACAACCAATATTTAAAAGTGCGAAACTGGTCTATAGCAATAGGACGCGAATTTAATGATGGTGAACTGCGAGCCGGAGCTGCTGTATGTATCATAGGAAATACTATTCGCGAGAATCTATTCGGAGAACAAGACCCCATGGGCCAAAGAATTCGCCTTGGAAAACTCTCATTCCAAGTGATTGGTCTGTTGGTCGCCAAAGGCCAGAGCACTATGGGTACCGATCAGGATGATATTGTGTTGATTCCTGTACGGGCTTTCCAGCGGCGGATTTCAGGGAATAAGGATATCAACCTGATCCAGGTTTCCGTTACTGACGGGGCATCTACAGAAAAAGTACAGGGGGAAATCGAGCTATTGATGCGCGAGCGACGGCACATTTCCTCAAATGAGGAAGACGACTTTCATGTTATGGATATGAAAGAAATTGCAAAGATGCTTACCGGGACAACGCAGGTTCTCACAGCATTACTCAGTGCTGTTGCTGCTGTAAGTCTTCTTGTTGGTGGAATTGGTATCATGAACATAATGCTGGTGTCAGTTACTGAGCGGACAAGAGAGATTGGTATTCGACTTGCCATCGGTGCTCTTGAACGTGAAGTGTTGATGCAGTTTCTGGTGGAGGCAGTTGTACTATCTTCGTCAGGCGGGCTGTTTGGGATTATACTGGGTTTGTCAGCATGTGCAGGACTCAAAAATGTTCTGCAGGTTCCTTTCGTGTTTAATCCGGGAATTGTAATCATTGCTTTCCTGTTTTCAGCAGCAGTAGGTGTGATTTTCGGCTACTTTCCGGCACTTAAGGCGGCAGGGCTTGATCCTATTGAAGCACTACGGCACGAGTGAGTACATCGAATTATTTTTTCTGCGTAGAAATGAATATCCCAATGTTGTCAGGAAATTGAAGTAACTGCTGTTAAATTCGCCCCATTGCCAACCCTATCGATTTTTGTTAGTATAGCATTGTTTTGAGTGCCGGTATTTTTCACTGTCCTCAAACTGTCCTCAAAATTGAGTTCAAGATAGTAAAAAATCGTGCGAGGACAGTAAAGAAACGAGAGACTCTAAATCTTTGTTTTTGTTGGAGCTAAGCGTTAAATACAGGTTTTTTGTAAGTTTACAAAAAGAGGGCAAACTGAATCCCGCCCTCTCCGTTATATTCGATATGTTTGCCCTAAGCTCTTGAATTCGAACGGATTGTATTACAGCCTCTGGGCAAAACGGACGCTGCTTGCGTATATCTGGCGTGCCTTGCCGGGCCTTAACCCATATCGTCGGACCATTTTCTGCCAAATCAAGGCTTGCAACCAAAAATAGTTTGGTTACAATAGCGAACAGCGTATGCTTAAATTAAAGGCAAGCATTTAACATTTAAGGAGGTATCCAAATGCCTGAGGATATAATTGGAAAGGTATCAGATTTCTTTGCCCGACCTGTAGTAGCCGGTATCGAGTTAACAGCAGCTTTGAAAGTGGGGGATAAAATCCACATTAAGGGTCGTACTACCGACCTTGAAATGAATGTTGACTCAATGCAGATTAATAACGTACAGGTTCAGCAGGCTAAAGCAGGAGACTCTATTGGAGTAAAGGTCGGCGAGCGGGTACGAAAGGGGGATACAGTCTATAAGGTTACCGACTAAGTTGCAGCTTGCACTCAAGAATGGGTCAACCTCAAAATTATTTAAAGAATCTTTAGACTACGCAGGATTTGAAATTGCCGGTAATGGCGAGCGAAGCGAAGATGTCCAATTTTGCGACAAACTGCAAAATGGCAGCCCAGGCAATCTCAATTCTTAGCTGTGAGATTGCCTCGTCGCTGGCTATCCTGGCGATAACGGGTTAGAGTGTCAGGAAAATTGGTTAAACATAGTAAAATTAATGTTATCCGCAGGATGCCTGACGGCAAATGAGAAGTCCCGATTTAATAATCTTTTGAGCGAAAAGGACAGTTATGGACGAACCCTTTAAAGAACTTGAAGATGAAATCGACGATTTAAAACAGGAACTGAAAAACTTTCAGCAGGAGAAGGAACGTGTCAGAGCTATTGTAGGGAAAATTGGCGGTGTTCCAACGTTTAATACAAAACTGGCCAACTGGATATTCATTGTTGTAATCGTGATTACTTTGGCTATTTCGATAATCGGCGGCGAAAGATGGCAGCTTTTGATGATAGAAGCAGCTACTGTTGCTCTGTCGGTAAAAATCATCTATATGATACACTGCCAGATGAAGATGAATCATTTCAAACTCTGGATGCTCTCCTCGATAGAATGGCGACTTAACGAAATGATGAAACACGTAAGAAAATCTTAAGGCTCCTGCCTGACCGATTCTTTCTATCGATGCCTGATGCTGGAGTGTGGAATTTGAAGTCGTAGATTAAAAGCTGAAAATACCCACTCCCTATTGGCTTTCCAGAGCCAAAGCACAAGACAGAGCCGCAATTTAGCGCTTTCTTGGAAAGCTGCCGAGCATTACAACTCGAGTGCGGATTATAAAATAATATACTCACCATTGGGGGCTGTACGCCCGAAACCGGCAACGTTCCCTGTGGCCGGGTCAGCAAGTAATACTTACCGTGGCACTCCCTGGGGTATATAACCAAACATATTGTCAATAAAAGGACTATATAAAAAAAGTAAGGTTGATTTTTAGCCGATAATTATATGGATATCGAAACATCGCAGCTTGCGCTGTACCGTTATCCATATAGAGACGGCTACAGGTATTTTGCATTTGAGGAAAAGGGATGTCAGAAGTTCCGAAGGATAGAGGTTTATATGAGAGAAGGCGTGAACACGATGGCTGTGGTATAGGTGCGGTTGTAAACATTTGCGGAAAGCGCGACCATTCAATCATCGAATACGGCAAGGAGATTTTGCTGAACCTGCATCATCGTGGAGCGGCCGGCGCTGATGAGGTCACAGGTGATGGTGCGGGGATTCTCTTTCAGATTCCGCATGAGTTTTTCTCGTCCGAGTGCGAAAAACTGGGCTTTTCTTTACCTGAGCCGTCACAATACGGGGTAGGTATGGTATTCGGTCCACAGGATACAGGGCTTTGCCGGCAGTGTGGTGAAATTCTGGAAGCTGCGATTGTCCATTACGGAATGAAGGTTCTTGGTTGGCGGAACGTGCCGTTTTCCAACGATTGTCTCGGCCGAATTGCTCGGGAGGCTGAACCCGCTATCAAACAGGTTTTTGTAGATGCCGTCGGTTTGAAAAATGAAGTGTTAGAGCGGCATTTATTTCTGGCACGCAAACGGGCAGAAAGACTGGTGATGGAGAAGTTCGGCGAGGATGGCCGGGACTTCTATGTAACTTCACTTTCATACAGGACAATCTGCTACAAAGGGATGTTTATGGCCTGGCAGTTGTTCAGCTATTATCCAGACCTTGCTGATGAACGTTTGACCTCGGCCCTTGCGATTGTTCACCAGCGTTACAGCACGAATACTTTTCCCAACTGGCGTCTTGCCCAGCCGTTTCGCTGTGTGGCTCACAACGGCGAGATTAATACACTCAGCGGTAATCGTAATTGTCTGCAGGCCCGCGAGGAGAAAATGGCCGGCAAAGTATTTGGCGAAGACCTTAGCGACCTGTTTCCAATTTTGACTCCCGGAGCAAGTGACTCGGCGTGTTTTGACAATATGCTTGAGCTTTTGATACGGGCTGGCAGAAGTCTGCCGCATTCTATGATGATGATGATACCCGAAGCCTTTGGTCCGGACTATCACATCAGCAGAGACAAACGGGCATTTTATGAGTATCACGCATCGATAATGGAGCCGTGGGACGGTCCGGCGGCAATGGTATTTACAGACGGACGACTCATTGGCGGAACGCTCGACCGCAATGGTTTGAGACCCTGCCGTTACCTTGTTACTACTGATGGGCTGGCGATTGTTGCCAGTGAGGCCGGAGTTGTGGAATTTGAGCCGGAAAAAATTCGTAAAAAAGGGCGCCTGCGCCCCGGACATATGTTTCTTGTTGATACAGCCGAAGGGCGAATCATTACAGACAACGAAATAAAGAGCAGGATTGCCCGCCGGAGGCCCTACCGAAGATGGCTTGATGAAAACAGAATTGAGCTTCGCGGACTCTTTGACGCCCCCAAGCTTGTAAAAAGTAACCCTCAGACCATATCCCGACGGATGCGCGCCTTCGGATATAATCGTGAAGAGCTCAGAATGATTCTGACACCAATGGCCGTCTATGGTCAGGAACCAATAGGCTCGATGGGTAATGACACGCCGCTTGCGGTGCTGTCTGATAGACCAAAACTGCTGTTTGGTTACTTCAAACAGCTCTTTGCACAGGTAACGAATCCTCCGATTGACCCGCTTCGGGAAGGATTGGTTATGAGTTTGATGATGTTTACAGGCAGGCGTGAAAATATCCTTGATGAAACTCCGCAGCATTGCAAACAGCTTGAGCTGCCCCATCCTATCCTGACCAATGAAGACATAGAACGGCTGCGGACGGTCAACCGTGAAGACTTTAAGGTCGTTACCGTTCCAGCAGTTTTCGAGGCCGGGACATCGGACGCAGCAGAAAGTCTTCGAACCGGGCTGGATTCACTGGTCAATCGGGTGGAAGAAGCCATCAAAAACGGCGCTTCAGTGATAATTATCAGCGACCGCCAGGTTTCATCGGCAAAGGCAGCAATTCCATCGCTTCTGGCAACATCGGCTCTTTACCATGGTATGCTCGACAGAGGACTTCGTTCCCAGGCCGGGTTGATTATTGAGAGCGGGGAGCCGAGAGAGGTTATGCATTTCTGTCTTTTATGCGGCTATGGTGCTAACGCCATCAATCCATACCTGGTATTTGAGGCGCTGGATGAGTTACACCGCCAGGGCGAACTGCCGGAAAATATGGAGCCGGTTCAGATTGCAGACAACTACATCGCCGCGGTCAAAAAAGGCATTTTGAAAACAATGAGCAAGATGGGCATATCAACGCTTCGCAGCTATCATACAGCCCAGTTATTTGAGGCAATCGGGTTAAATCGCGATTTTGTTGATAAGTATTTTACCGGAACCAGTTCACGTATTGGTGGAGTAGGACTCGAAGAAATTGCAAAAGAGGCCCTTGCTCGTCATAAAGCGGCCTTTGGTGGACGTCCTGCGGCAGCACTTGATTTGGATTTCGGCGGCGAGTATCATTTCAGACACGAAGGACAGCGGCATCTCTGGAACCCGACTACGGTATCGAAACTGCAGCATGCAGTTAAATTGAACGATGCAAATGCCTATGCTGATTATGCAGAGGCGGTAAATGACCAGTCGAAAAATCTCTATACATTGCGCGGGCTCTTTGAGTTTGTCGGCAGCGAGCCAATAGCCATCGATGAAGTCGAACCTGCCGAGAAGATAGTAAAGAGATTTTGCACCGGCGCAATGAGTCATGGTTCGATAAGCAAGGAAGCGCACGAGTGTTTGGCCGTTGCGATGAACCGTTTGGGAGCAATGAGTAACACTGGTGAAGGCGGTGAGGACCCGTCTCGTTACGTGCCCGAGCCCAACGGCGACTCAAAAAACTGTGGTATCAAACAGGTCGCCAGCGGCAGATTCGGTGTTACCATAAACTATCTTGCCCACGCTAAGGAGCTGCAGATAAAGATAGCTCAGGGCGCCAAGCCGGGGGAAGGCGGTCAACTGCCGGGACATAAGGTAACAGATGAAATCGCCCGGTTAAGATACTCGACGCCGGGTGTAACGCTTATTTCGCCGCCGCCTCATCACGATATTTATTCGATTGAGGATTTGGCACAGCTTATCTATGACCTCAAGTGCAGCAATCCGGGCGTGAAAGTTTCGGTGAAACTTGTTGCCGAGGTTGGCGTCGGCACAATTGCCGCCGGTGTTGCAAAAGGTAACGCAGACGAGGTCCTTATCAGCGGTCATGACGGCGGGACGGGGGCAAGCCCGCTTTCCTCGATTAAGCATACCGGCTGTCCGTGGGAACTCGGACTGGCTGAAACTCAGCAGGTGCTTGTGATGAACGGACTGCGAGAGAGAATCAGAATTCAGGTTGACGGCCAGCTCAAAACCGGCAGGGACGTCGTCGTAGCGGCACTGCTTGGGGCGGACAGATTTGGTTTCGGCACCGCTGCTCTTGTTTCCCTTGGGTGTACACTGCTGCGAAAGTGTCACGAAGGCGCCTGTCTGTTTGGAATTGGGACGCAAGACCCAGAGCTTAGAAAACGATTTGCGGGAAAGCCCGAATATATCGAAAGGTTTATGTATTTTGTCGCCGAAGAAGTCCGCCGGATTATGGCCGAACTTGGCTTCAGGAAATTCGAAGATATGGTCGGCAAAGTTAATCGGCTTTGTGTTCGCAGGGCAATTGACCACTTCAAGGCCAAAGGATTGGATTTCTCAGGCATATTTAATCAGTCGGAGCTTTTCGAAAAGAAATCGACGGGAGTATGCGGCGTTCAGCCGAGTAAGATTGATGACCACCTTGATTGGCAGCTTTTGGAAAAAGCCAGAGATGCTATCGAAAAGAAAAAGAAGACCGTAATCGACATCCCTATCCGCAATACGAACCGGACGGTAGGTACAATTTTGAGTAATCGTATCGTTCAAAAATACGGCCCCGAAGGCCTGCCTGACAACACGCTGGAAATTGTTTTTCACGGTTCGGCCGGACAAAGCTTCGGTGCGTTCTTAGTTCGTGGTGTAACCTTGA
>CAZMCN010000063.1:0-12303 GCA_964564845.1 uncultured Pirellulales bacterium
CGTTGCGGTGATTATTTCGCCGTGAGATATTTGCAGCAGACCGTCTTCGATATTCAGCTCACCCGCAATGGCTGAAATCGTACCTGCAAAAACACCCACACCAAGACTTGTTTCTGAAAGAGTGATGGTTTCGAAATCACCGCCGGTGGTCTCGATGCTCGCCTCAGCCGTGCCGTTACCGATAAGGTCGCTGTCGGCCACCCAGACCTTGATTGTATCTGAGCAGCGGTAGTAATCACGCTCAACACTTATATGACCGTTCGGCTCTGTGGCCGAGAGTATCGCATTATAAACATTGATCCGCCCATTGGCATCACAGACCCCCGGCGCAATTGGGTCAACAGTGTCCTTGAGGATATTTGCTGCATCATCGCTTGTGAGGTTCGGATTGACCGATAGTAAAAGTGCACACGCCCCTGCAACGTGCGGACACGCCATTGACGTGCCCGATGCGATTGTTTTGTAATTGCCGTAGGTCGTCCCCAGTGACGTCCCCGCAGCCCGCAGTGACAGAATATCCACGCCCGGTGCGGCTATATCCACCCAATCGCCGTAATTGGAAAAGGCCGGCTTTTCATCGTTGGAGTTTGTTGCAGCAACTGAAATCATATGCTCATAATTGGCAGGATAAAAAGCTGTATTTGAATAGTCGTTACCCGCCGCCGCTACCATTATCACACCCTGGCTGTGTGCGTAATCAATGGCCTCCTGCATATATTGAGTATAACCGCCGCCGCCCCAGCTGTTCGAAACCACATCGGCGCCGGCCGCAACCGCATAGTAGAAAGCTTCTATTGCATCGGCGGTATCGCCTGAGCCTTCGCTGGAAAGAAACTTAAGTGACATTATCTTCGAGTCCCAGCAAAGGCCCGTTATATCAAGCCCGTTATTGCCGTCCGCAGCGATTATCCCTGCACAGTGCGTCCCGTGTCCGTGGTCGTCTATCGGGTCACCGTCGTCATTGACAAAGTCATACCCGTATATGTCATCTATGTAGCCGTTTTCATCGTCGTCAACGCCGGCGGCGCCGTTCAGCTCCGATTCGTTGAACCATATATTATCAGCTATGTCCCGGTGGCTGTAATCAACGCCCGTATCAACGACCGCAACTGTTATATCACCGCTTCCGGTGCTTATTTCCCACGCCTCATTAGCGTCAATATCGCAGTCATAAGTTCCCGGCGGCGGATTATATGTGCCGCTTGCCGGGTACATCTGCCCCCTATTGGCCAACGCCCACTGTAGCGGATAATTAGGGTCGTTTGGCTCCAGACATACCCGAACTTTGTAATTCAGCTCCGCGTACTCGACGTCAGAGTCGTCTTGATATGCCTGGAGCGCATCCATAAGCGATTGCCCGTCGTTCAGCTCAATCTTAACTCTGTATATTCTCTCAAGTGCAGGAACCTTTCTCTCCCTGCCGACTCGCTTGAGTCTTCCAACCAGCCGTTTTTCTCTTTTGCTCAAAACCCCCAGGTCTTTATTCAAAAACGCTTCTAAATTCCTTCTGTGCTTCCTGAAATTCCTGAAAATACTCCTGAACTTTTTGATGTGGTATCTGTCTTTAAGCTCATCCAGCGAGTCGGTTAATTTAATTTCAGCGGCTCTTTTGCCTTTGTCAAGTTCACTTTCCAGTTGCAGCGCTGCTTGCTCGCTGAATTTCACGATTATTTCGTCCGGAACGTAACGGTAACCTCCGCTGATATTCTTACCTGCCGGCAGATAATCCATTTTTACCTCGTATCCCTGCACGGCTCTTTCCGAAAGGTTACCCATATAAAACGGTGTACAGGAATCTACGACAGGAACAGCTTTCACACCGAAGCCGATAACCGCCACCAGATATGCAGAGATTAAGATGTGCTTTTTAATTTCAAGGACCTCCTCGATAGTTCTTACCCAGGCACAAAAGGCATTTTACCGGAAAATCGCTGAAAATTCAAGTGAAAAATGACGTGCGAATTTGTTGGCTTGTTGGCACTTAAATGACCAATTACACCGGAACCGGTATTTAACAATAACATTAAGAGCTATTCAGCCACTGGCTCAATTTCCACCGGCACGCCGCGTGCTCTACGCTTAAACAAATCTATTTCCATCCACCTGTTACTTTTGAACCGCCATCTGTTTGCAAGCCCCACGCCGATAATACTTAATGTAGTGGTAATCCACGGCCCAATAGAACCTAATCCGGGCGCAAACTCAATTATAAGCACTCCGCCGAGCCCTAATATCAGCACCGCTCCCAGCGCCGAGGCCGCTGCCAGCCAAATCGTGTCACCAGCCCCGCGAAGTGCACCGCTGTAAGTAATCCGTGCCGCATGAAAGACCTGGTATATCGCTGCACAAATCAGAATATTAACCCCCGTCTCAATTACCTTTTCATCGGACGACCAGAACCTCATCAGCTCATCTCTGAACACAAAGAAACACAGCCCCACCAACCCCATATAAACCAGCCCGACCCTCACACACATGCTTGTTTGTTTAATTGCCGTATCTTTTCTGCCTTTGCCGATTGATTTGCCCACCGCCGCCGTAAGTGCACCTGCTAACCCTACGACCGGCATAACCGAGATATTTGTCCACGCAAGCGCAACGCTTGTAGCAGCCATCGCTTCTTTTCCGAAATTGCCAATCAGCCAGAATAAAATCACTCCCCAGAACGCCACATTTATCATTAGCTCAAATCCCGCCGGAAGTCCCACTTTCAGCAGGTCTTTCATTTTTCCAAAATCAATATTTATTGTGCGCCTGCATCCAAAGTTCGAGTTAATATCGCCGCTTAAAAAAACCGCCATTCTTATCCCCGCCCCGACAACCATCCCGATAAACGTCCCCCAGCCGGCCCCCGCGATACCCATCGCAGGAAAACCGAACTTGCCGAAAATCAATATGTAGTTTGCCGCAACATTAACCACCTGCCCGCACAATGCCGCATACATCGTGATAATCGGCCGATGAATGCCCATAAAAAACTGGCTGCTGCACCACGCAAAGACCGCTAAAAACTGTGTATATAGCATAATTCGAAGATAAATCACTTCCATATTCGCAACCGCCTGCTCATGCCCCATCATCTTGAATATCAACGGCGCACCAGGCCACATAATCGCCGCTACAATCGCCGAATAACCTAATCCCATAAAGATCCCCTGCCAGCAGTAGTTTGAGCAGTTTCTTTTCTCGCCTCTGCCGAAGCTCTGACTGACAAACGTTGTTACACTTGCTGTCACCCCGATAGCAAAACTGGCCGGCACAAAACTGACAAAACCAGCGGGCAAAATTGCTGCCAGAGCTTCTGTACCAAGACGTGATACCATAAATCTGTCCACGAACTGCATAAGCGTAAAGGAAAGAGTTGTCACTATCATCGGCCCAGCTAACTTCAGCATATACTTCAGCGAAGTCTCGTCCGCGCTATGTTCTTGTGACAGTAGAGTTGATTCGTCGGTCATTTACTCGAATCCTTTTTATTTAGCCCGAGCTTTTTTAATAGCCTCTCATCAGATATACTAAGAATTTTTACGCTCTTGACCGGACTGGTTTTGCCTCTGAGGATGCTGATGAAATTTTTCTTAACGCCGAGTTGTTTTGCCAAAAACTCGACAAGGCACTGATTGGCTTTGCCTTTTTCCGCCGCCGCCGCAATCTTGATTTTCACCATCCCTCCCAGCGTCCCTGTTATAATGGTTTTGCTGCTGCCCGACACAACCTTTACCCCAAAAACTACACCCCCATCGACTTCTTGTATCTTCAGAGCGGCCGTAAGCTCATCCATCAATCGTCCTTTGTCTTTTCACTCTTCCCGCAGGTTTGTGCCTATCGCCGATTGCACATACTTCTCAATTTCCTCCGCCAGCTCACCTAATGTTGCAATCTGAAAGTCTTCATAATAGCCCCGTACATATTCTCCGTTCAGGGCCTTCTTTGATATTCTGACGCGGATGATCGATACCGCTTCGGCGCCGGCGCTGAAGTCACCTTCCTTATGTTCGGTAAGTTCTACCCGCCAGTCTTCGCTTATAAAAACCAGGCTCTTGCCCGTATAAACAGCCATCGAAAAATAATCACGCAATAATTTCAATATTTCCATTTAGAACTTACTCCAGTGAGCCGGTTAGTTCTTTTATATTCGTTACTTCTTTGCCTCTGCAGTATTCTTTTATACCTTCGACAATTTTCATCGAACAGTTCGGCTCAATGAAATTCGCCGTGCCAATCCCCACCGCCAATGCCCCTGCGATAATAAATTCGATAGCATCCGATGCTGTTCTTATTCCCCCCATCCCTAAAATCGGTATCCCTTTATCTCTGGCAACCTCGTTATGGACCTTATTAACCAGATATACTGCTACCGGCTTTATCGCCGGCCCGGAAAGCCCGCCCGTCTTGTTGGCAAGAACCGCCTTTCGGCTCCCGATATCTATCGCCATTGCAGGAAAGGTGTTTATCAAGCTAAGTGCATCGGCTCCGCTGTCAACCGCCGCACGCGCCGTTACGCTGATGTCTGTAACCGCCGGTGACAGTTTAACCATCAAAACCTTCTCACCTGCCGCCTTTTTCACCGCAGAGGTAATCTCTGCAACCTGCTGCGGGTCGGTCCCGAAACTTATTCCGCCTTTTGCGACGTTCGGGCAACTGATATTCAACTCTATTCCTGCCACCGCTTTTTCACCCGCTAAACGTTCCGTCACCGACACGTATTCTTTGATGGTCTCACCGGCCACGTTGACAAAAACGGCTGTTGTGAATTGCTCTAAAATCGGCAGTTTCTCTTCGATGAACTTATCTAATCCGATATTTGCTAAGCCGATTGCGTTAAGCATTCCCGAATTGGTCTCGACAACCCTCGGCGTTGCATTGCCTTTCCTGGCTTTGAGTGTGATACTTTTGGTGATAAAACCGCCGAGCTGATTAACATCTACAAAATCAGCTAATTCATCACCGTATCCGCACGTCCCCGATGACGTAAAGACCGGATTTGCTAACCGAACCCCTGCAAAATCAACCGAAATATCAGAATTCTCTTCCATAACTACTTTCCATCAACAACAAATCACAAACAAAAGACTACTTCTCTACTGTCGAATACCGGGCCGTCTTTGCAGCACAGCTTATAAATAGGCTCGTTTGAGTCGTTCGCTTTACATCCCACCGCGCAGCTCTGGCAAAGTCCAATCCCGCAGGCCATCATACGTTCCATACTGATTTGGCAGTCGATATTGTGTTTCTTCGCAATTTCAGATATTTGCTTCAGCATCGCTTCAGGCCCGCAGCTATAAATGATTGTGTTTTCACTTCTCAAAGAGGACCTCTCCAGCCACTGTGAGAAGCAATCGGCTGCTGTCCCTTCGAATCCTGCCGTCCCGTCATCGGTCGCTATAAATGACTTCGCTCCGTGTTTGGCGAATTCCGCTATTGAGAAACCCAGCCCCTGCGAAACCTCATCCAGACGTCTCTCGAAGGGAAGTTCCAATTTCGTCTTTGCACCGGCGAACGCGGTAACTTCGATTTTCGGATAATTCTCGCTCAGCACTTTCGCAAGATACAGCGCCGGCCCCGCGCCCGTCCCGCCAACAACCAGCAGCGCCGTTTTTTTACCTTCCGCCACCCGGAATCCTCTTCCCAAAGGCCCGATTACACTTATCGAATCACCCCTGGAAAGTGTTGTCGTCCGCAGAGTCCCGGGCCCGACCACCCCATATAGAATCTCGACAGTAGTTTTGTTTTTTTCTACTCTGACGTCAGCAAAACTAAAAGGCCGACGAAGCAAAATCTGTCGGTCGGAGGCATCAGCCAACTCCTTAGGTATTGTTTGCGGCCCCGGCAGAGCGGCTTTGCTCAATTCCAGTTCGCAAAACTCGCCCGGCCCACTCGTACCAAAAGCCTCCGCACCAGCACCCGAAAATTCCAGCCCCAATCGATAATACTTCTCCCCAATCGGTCTGTTGAAAGAAACAATTGCTGAAAAAACACCTTTACTTGCCCAGGCACCATTATTCATCGCAACTATCCACTAAACGCTGTGCTCTAAACGCTATTTGCTAACAGTGTACCGAAAAAATCCCGCCAGTCAAGCCTATTAAAATCCACTTTTAAAATGGCACATATATGCTTTGCGATTTATCTGTTTTTGTTTTGACTCCAACCACAATTTCGATTACTTTTAACAGACTATTGAATGTATCAGTTAATTTTTTTGGAGGTTCCTGAACTATGGACTGTCCCGTTTGTTCAAACCAACTGCACCAAATCACCGTCGCCGATGTTACCGTTGATATCTGCAAAGGAGGCTGTGGCGGAATTTGGTTCGACAATTTCGAACTCAAAAAATTTGACGAGCCGCACGAAGCCGCAGGCCTGGCCCTCCTGGACATAGAATGCGATGAAACTTTGGTCATCGACCGTTCAAAGAGATTAAACTGCCCCAAATGTGGTAACATTGTGATGATGAGGCATTTTTTCAGCGTAAAAAAACAGGTCGAGGTCGATGAATGCCCGGGCTGTGGCGGCTTTTGGCTCGACGCCGGGGAGTTGAGAAAAATTAGAAGCTTATTTGATACCGAACAACAGCGTCACGAAGCGGCAGAGAAGTATTTTTCAGAGGTCTTTGGTGACAAGCTTGCTGCAGTGAAGGAACAGGACCTGCAGGCGATTGAAAAGTCTCGTAAGATTTCGAATATGTTCCGATTCATCTGTCCCAGTTATTACATCCCAGGCCAGCAGGATTGGGGTGCATTCTAAATTAAACCTGCGAACCGCTGTAGCGGCCGCTTATCAGTGGGACTTAAGGTTTTTCTTTTCGGTTCTCTGCTCCTTCGAAGGTGGTATATACAGCGCCCCAACTATTGTCTTACACGTCTGAGCGTGCCCCCTTCGTTGGCTTTGCGCAAAGGTGCAACGACCTCTTCTCTTGCGTCGAGAATTTCCTTTTCCAGCGGCTCCTGCATCAGCGACATCTCTTCTTCCACCCCTTCGGAGGCCCGCTCTGATATATTCGCTCGTATTTTCTGCACAATCTCTTCGTCCGCCTGGTACAGTGCTATCGCCAGTTTTTTTGCCTCCACTGAACGCAGTGCTTCCTGAAGAGACCTGTCTGCTATTGACGGAATATCCTCCCACGTCACCATCAGGTTCCTTACCATCGTCCCCATTTGCTCATCCTGCTTATTGATATCATCAAGTATCTGTTCTCGCAGCTCGCTCTCCACGTCACTTAGTACTATAGCCAGTTCACGCAGGGTTTTTTCCGGTTTTCCCGCAATAACGGTCTCGCCCTTAAAACTTTTCAGCCGTTCGCCGATGGTAGAGGCCATTCGTTGCCTAACTCCCGCACCCATCTGTGTCGGTTTCGCCATCTTCCAGACAACTTTGCAGCAAAAATCTTTATCCAGAAGCGGCAGAACCTCTTGAACTTTACTTGGTTCCAGTTTCGACAGTATTGCCGCAGCCGTCTGGGGGTGTTCACCTTCAAATGCAAGAGCCAGTTCATAACCACTGGCCGAACGTATCGGCTCAAATATATCACTTTGCCTTGTGGCTTTTCTTACCTTGGATTGAATTTCCTCGACCTTCTCTTTATCAAGCAGCTTCACCAGCGTCTCCTTCAGAAAGCTTTGCACGTTAAGGCCCTGGCTTCCGCCTTCTTTAAGTGAACTGCAGAACTCTCGAACAATCTCATCCTGTTTTTTTGTCTCGCGAGAGCCGGATGCATTGATTTGTGCCATCTCAATGGCTATCTGTTCAATTTCTTCGGCCCCAAGCTCCTTGAGCAGTTCCGTCGCCGTCACACTATCAAGACTCATCAATAGCATCGCTGCTTTTTTCTTACTTGTTGCTGTTGCCGCCATTTGTCTGCTTCTCCTTTTCTTCGGCCAAAAAACCTCTAATCTCCATCCTGTTCAACAGTTACCCTTATTTCGCAGTTACATACCCGGGACCAAAATCGCCTCAAATTCACTAAAAATCCTTATCTGCCTTAAATAAAATATCGGCTGGATAACAAAGTCTCTTGACTATAAAATTCCCCTACCCCGTAGCCGAACATCCGCTATCCACTGTACGCTAAACGCTATACGCTATCCGCTAATTTATATCCAAAGCGTCCAACGCATCATTCAGCTTTTCAAGGCTCTGGCCAATGGTGGTTTCAGCCTGCCGATTCGACCTCACGTATCTGGTCCGTCTTTCTTATGATGCAAAGACTGAATCTGTCCCATTTTCCCTTATGCTTGTCTTTCAAATCCCACTTTATCCGCCGCTTAAGGTCGCTCGCCAACCCTATGTAATACCCCCTGTGTTCCTTCTGTAAGCCCCGTTATCTGCTCCGGATACCGCTCAAAAACCCCGCTGCTTATCTTCTCAAAATGACCAGTAACTATCGGCCGAGTTTTCCGCTTGCTGGTTTTTACTCCTTTAGCCATAAAACTAACTTCCCAATATCATATCTTCAACTTTTCTGCCTGTTGTTTCATCCACTTCATTGCAATTTTTTCGTCTCTTTCTATCGCCGTCTCCACCGCCTGTTTGGCACAGGCCAGCAGGTGCTTCGACTTCCGGCGCAAAGCAAACGATTCATCAATCTTTTGACGAATGCGCGATTGGATGTCTTCGTGCAACAAGGGAATCAAAGTTTCTTTTACCTGATCAGGTCGCCAATGAAGAATTACTGAACCACCTACATCACGGTTTATTTGTTCTTTGACAATCAAGGAGTTAAGCACAAGGGTTAAATAGTCTTCGTTGACTCGTTTATCTTTGAGTTTCAAGCGTAATATTCCACCGGATGGAATCATCTTTGCGGGTTTTTCCTTCAGATAATAAGCTATACCGGGTGTTGCGTCTTTGCTGAACAGGATTTCCCCTTGTTTGGGTTGATGCTGCGTCAATTCAGAGTACAGCTTTTCTGAGATATATTTTTCTTCTGTTATTTCAAAAGGCGAAAGGTTGCTCACTCTGATAAAGGGGATACCCTCATCCAGATATTCACCGCTGCCAACCTCGACACACTTTTTGACCGAAACCAAATTGCCCAGTGTATCCCAGCCGCCTTTATACGATTTAACGGCATTGACGATTTGCTCGTATTTGGGCTGGAAGTATTCGGCGTCGATGCGCTGGGCCTGCGCGGCGTCGCTATAATTCTTGACAAAACTCAAACAGTGACCCGGCCGCCAATCCAAAAGACCAAGCTCAGAGAGAAGAAACCTCTCGGCTTGACTGAAAACTGTCTCTGATTCCTCGATTAAATCTTGGCTAAGAGTTACCGCTTCGCCTATTTTGTCCTGTAAGGTTTTTGATGCTTCATAAACAGTTAAATCCTTGATGTCTTCAAGCTCAATTTTCCCTTGGCCAGATAGCATGATTACACGCTTTATTTGAGACTTTCCATATTGAGACATCAAAAATGCAAAAAGATAACAAGAATTTATGCTGATTTGTTTTATGCTTAATCCGGTGACATTCTGACTAAAATTATACATTGGATGCTTACTCGGCAAGATCGCCACATCTCCAATATACGCTCCAATTTTTGTAATTACAATATCGTTAGGGTGAAGCTCTGTTTTGTAATGCTCCTGATGCGTTTTTTCATCTAAATAAACAGTGGTCGTGAAGTTTGTTAGAGGGTTTTTTATCTCACTCGTCCTGATAAGTGGAACGCCGCTGTTTGTATACAGATCAGGGCTGATATCGAAAATCCCTTTCTTTATATAACTGCAATATTTTCTCAGTGGGTATAGATTTCCCCTTTTCGAAAGAGCAATTTCTAAAGCAAGGTATTCGGGTTTATAGTATTCGGCATCAATTCTTAAGTGCCGATAAAGTTCTGATAGTTTGACTATGGCACTTATCATCCCTTATCCCTTCCGCCAGAATGATAGTTTTTCTTTTTTGGCGAATTCGATAAAGGCTTCCGCGATACCATCCGGCAGTTCGCCGCCGAGATTGTGCAGGTCGTGGTCCACGATGAGATGGCCGTTTTTGTCGAGCTTGTACTGGCCATTGCCGTTTTTGACGAAGATATAATCGCCGGAATTGTCCTTGCCGCCTTTTTCACTGACGGCAAAGAAAATGGGGTAATCATCGACTTTCGGACAGAGCTTGTCATCCCATTTCTGCACGAACAGGACGGATGTCTTAGTGCCGGTATGGGGCTTGAAGGTGTTCTGGTGCAGGCCGACGACGGCCAGAATCCGGGCGCGTTCGGCGATAAATTCCCGGATGCGTTTATCGGAGGTGTTGTTGAAGCGTCCCTGCGGCAGGACAATGGCCATTCTGCCGCCGGGCCTGAGAAAATCCAGATTCCGCTCGATAAAGAGGATGTCCCGGCCTACCTTGGATTGGGCTTTATTATTTGCCTTAAAGCCCAGTTCGTATTGATGGATAATTCGTGGTTCCTTGATATCCCCGGCAAAGGGTGGATTGGCCATCACCACATCGAACCTAAACCGTTTCTTGTCCTTTGTGTCTTCCATAAGTTGCTCTAACCTGGCATAACCCTTGCCGTAGGTGTCCAGCCATTTCCGGTCTCTTTCCTTCTCGCTCCATCGGTCATACTCCAACGTGTTCAGGTGCAACACATTCGTCTCGCCGTCCCCGGCAATTAGATTAAGCATGCGCGCAACCCGAACTGTCCTTTCATCAAAATCAATGCCAAAGACCCTAAGGACATCCTCTTTTTCCTCATCTGTTATTTCCGCGTTCGTAAATAAATGCCCTGTAATATGAAAAATAGTGTGGACGGAAAATCCGCAGCTTCCGGCAGCGGTGTCTATCATGTACTCGCCTCTTTTGGGGTTGAGCATTTTAACGCACATATCAATTACATGACGAGGAGTGAAATACTGCCCCTTGTTGGGTTTCCAGACTTTCAATGCAAGATATTCAAAAGCTTCGTCTATCACCATCAGATTGGAATTAAAGAGCTTCACGTCTTGGAGACTCGAAAGGCAGATGGACAAGTGTCCGGGGGTTAAGTCAATGGTCGCCCCTTCAGGAAATACACCTGGCCACTTCTTCTTAGCTTTATCAAAAAGCAAGTGGATCTTCTCGTAAAGCTGCGTATCGGTCTGGCCGGTATTGCGAAACTCCATTACGCGGAATTTCTTATCGTTGAGGGTTTGCAGGGCCGCCTTGACTTTGTCAAAATCGCCTTTTTCGTCATCGTCGAGCTTATCATCGAGAAAATCCTCAATACGCTGTTTATCGGCGCGGCTTTGCAGTTCATCGTAGAGCTTGGTGAAAATAAGTTTGAAGACTTCTTCAAATACATCAACTCCCGCGTTGGCCAGGACTTCATCTTCCATTTCAAGAATAATCTTTTTTAGAGACTTGCCCTCATTAGGTATCTTGTCCTTGATAATGAGGTCTTTAAGTGTGAAGCGTTCAGTGAGAATATCCTTTATGCTTTGGTCCGCCTTGGGAATATCGGTGATGTCTTCAAAGAAGTTGGGGTCTTTGCGGTTGTAATGGGAAATCTGCTCACCGTTGGTCCAGACTCCTATCGGAGCGCCGGTGGCATTGCAGTAGGAGCGAAGCTGGTTTTTGCCGTCGGTGAGTTTGGGCTTTTTCAGTTCGACGATGATATAGGCGGTGTCGGGGCGGTCTTTGTCGAAGATGACGATGTCGGCGCTCTTGGTTTCGCGTCCGAATTTGACCGGGTATTCAAAGGCGATGCGCTTGGCGGGGTAGCCGTACTGCTCAATCAGACGCCGGGCGTAAAGCTGGCGGACAATCTCTTCGGGCTTGAGCTGAATCTTCTTACCCCGAATGATGCAGGAGACATAGGCGGTTTCCTTGCCGCGCAGCGTCTTGGTGGACACCTTTTTGCGCAAAGCGTCGATCTCTTTGGCCCTGAAGAGGGTCAGGTGATAATTGCTGTCTTTGAGTACTGTTTGTATTAAGTCATGCTTTGCCATATATCCCTCATAGTTTGCCGTAAGGTACTATTATTAAGACCTTTGGATTATAGTATTTTTTTGGATTTGGACAAGGGGAAAATGCCGGCAAGGCCGGAATTCAATATCCAATAACCAATGTAGAATACTCAATTTAGAAGGGGCGGACAAGCAGGGTACAGTAATCTGTGTGGATTCGTGGCTTAGTGTTAAGAAACAACGAAATCTGCGTAATCCGCGTCAAATTTGCTCTTGTGTTTTATGTGCCTTTTGTGGCTATTAATACTTAATTTTTTGTGCCTTTTTGCGGCTAATTTTCTTTTCGCGCCTTTTTGCCTTCGCGGTTTCTTTTTCGTTTTGAATTTTGCACTATGGTTTTTAGCTTTTCGTTTTAACTTTT
>CAZMCN010000064.1:0-11903 GCA_964564845.1 uncultured Pirellulales bacterium
TTTTCAACGTATTAAGGTTCAATTGGCTTTGCCCTAAAAATGCAAAAGTTTAGTACTAAGACTCGCCGCCCCAAAGCCAAATTGTATCAGAGAATTCGTATTCGACGATTTCATCAGGACTGAAAAACAGGCTGATTTCTTTTTCGGCAGATTGGGGGCTGTCGGAGCCGTGAATGAGATTGTAGCCCCTCGAACAGCTAAAGTCGCCTCTGATAGTGCCCGGCTCGGCCTCAAAGCCGAAGGTAGCCCCCATTATTTTTCGCGACATATTGATAATACCTTCTGCCTCCCAGACCATTACCAGGGAGGGAGAAGAAGATAGATACTTCACGGTACCCTCAAAAAAGGGTTTGTCCTGATGAACCACATAGTGTCGGCGTGCCAAATCTTCGGAGATTTGCATAAATTTTGCGGCAACGAGCTTGAAACCCTTCCTCTCAAATCGGGCGATTATTTCACCAGCCAGGTGTCTTTGTATGGCATCCGGCTTGATGATTATTAAAGTACGTTCTCTTTTGCTCATCTGGGGGAGTTCGTCTCTCTTGTCTGATTAAATTGTAAATCTTAAAGAAGTCCGGCTAATCTCTATCAAACTCCCTCCGGTACAATGTAAATCTCTACACGTCTGTTTTGTGGATTTCCTTTTTTACCGGGCTTGTTTGGGGCGATTGGGCGAAACTCTCCAAAACCTCTCACGCTCATCCGCTTCGATGCAATGTTGTTATCTGCCATCACCCGCATCACGGCTATTGCTCTGTGGGCGGAGAGGTGCCAGTTGGTCGGGTGTTTGGCACGGGTTGCCGGTTTGCCTATGGGTATATCATCCGTATGGCCGGCAATTATAACGTCAAACTTTTCACCTTCCTTGGAATTCATAATTGTGCAAAGCGATTTAACAGCTTCAATGGCCGCCGGCGCCACCGTATCGCTGCCAGGTTGAAAGAGTAAATCACTTTTGAATTTCACAATGCCTTTGCTCGAATCATAAGCAACCATTTCCTCATCTTTAGCAAAATCCTCCAGCATAGTACTAAGTTCGACCGGCAAAGCCGCTCCTCCAAAGAGCAGTTGCTGTCGCATCAAAGCAATCAAAGCCTTCTTGTCCTCGATGTTCTTCTCGAGCGCAGCAATTTTCTTGTTCAGGGCATCGGTTTCGATGCCGGCGCCGGCCTCGGCGGTCTCAAGTTTTCTTTTTAACTGGTCGAGCTTCAGGTTAGCAGCGGCAACCTGGCTCTCAAGGTCGGCGATGCGCTTGCGCTGTGTATTATTTTGAATCCTGAGGTCTTTATACTCCTGCTCTGAAACACAACCATTCACCAGTATTAACGCACAGACAAATACGATTAACGCCCCCGAAAATTTTAGAATACGCATGGTTCCTTCCTTTCCAAAAAACTTAAGACAGATAAAAGATTTCTCCGGCTGTCCCATAAAAACAGCCGATTCATATCTTCAGGTTGCTGACACCAGCCAATGTCGCTATTGTCCACCATCGTGAGCAAATAAAACCGATTTTGATTTATCCGTCAAGAATAATTTTCAAAATAAATACAGAGTGCTGATTTGGGTCATTGCAGGTAAAATTTGAGGTTTATGAGGTGTTTGCAGATGGAGAAGACCAATGTGGTCTTATCTGGGTAAAAGCACAGCTAATTGAGGAACAGACATTAGTACCCAATCAGTCAAAGCCGAATTACCTTATAGAAAGTCAGCGAGCGACTTCAACAAACCGAAAGTTAATTTTTACTCGATATCGCTGCTGCACAAACGACTGCGGAGCTTATTTGCCTTTAGCTTTTTTCTTTTTGGCTTTTTCTTTTTTAGCTTTTGGCTTTTTGACTTTCTTCTCCTTAGCCGCTTTGGGGCCGGCAGATTTGCCGGCAAGGGCAAAAGGTACGCCGATTATCAAAAACGAAGCTACGACGGCAGCAATCATAACATACCAGATTATGCCCTGGATTTGCTCGAGAATGACAGGCTTTGCACTGCTGAAACCCGCCACGACCACAATTGCAGTGTAGATAACAGCCAACAGGGGCAAAATGAGCATAATCCCAAACGCATTGCTCACAGTATCCGGCGTCGCCTCAACATACTGGGCGGCAACGGGTCGAACATCTATGCCGACCTCTGAGGTGCCAAGCCCTTCCTCTGCAAGCATCTCTTCATGCCCGACAGTCACTGCTGAACCGGGTTCCGGTATCTTCTGCTCTTGCTCGCTCTCGGGTGTGTAAATTTCATCAAGAATACCGCCCAACGAAGTATCATCAGCCTGCAAAGAAAGGTCCAACAATCCTGAGCCGCTGCCGAAACTGTCCAGATTTACATCCTCTTCAATATCTTCCAAAGATATTTCGTCCGACGGAGTCGAGACCTCTCCTGCAGATGAAGTTAAAGAGCCTTGGTCCAGTGAATCCAAAGCACCTTCATCCGATACGACCCTGGTCTCTCCCATCGTATCATCGGTGAGCTTGTATTCGCTGTCTGTCTCTCCGAGAACGTTGATACCTTCGGTGGTTAAAGCGGTATCGGCGCCGGTCAAATCAGTTCCACCAGCCATCTCTTCAGTTGACTCTACTTCCGGCTCGAGCAACGGTTCGGCCTTTGGTTCTGACTTCAATTCCGGCTCCGGGGCCGATTCAGGCTCAGGCTCCGGTCCCAACAAAACCTCGTCCTTTTCTGTCTGCTGCTCTGAAGGAGCGGATTCTGAAGGTTCTGCAGATTCTTTGGGTGCCGTAATGCTCGTGTCGGCCATTAAAGCCTCAACTTCATCAACCTTAAAGAGTAAATTCGGACCGTCACGAAACTCACGCAATCTGCCTTCCCTGACTATTTCTTTTATCTCTTCCTCAGTTTTATTGAGCTTTCCGGCGGCCTCCTGTAATGAATAAAACATACCAGCCATAATTATCTATTCTCCCAAAAAACCAGTTTAATTGTTTTTTTCGGCATTTTGCTTCTTCTGCAAAAGACTATGAAACTTTACCTTTTTATTCTTACCTCAATTACCGCTGTTAGGTTCGATTATTTGCAAATAATTAAAGCCCGAATCCTTCCCTTTACCCAAATTCTGTAAAAGTATCCTTACCTGTTCCGGCGTAGGCTCGTCCGTGTTGTACTGCTGCAGCATTCTATCGTACCGCCAGCTTCTGGCGGCCAACAACTTCAATCGACTGTGAGGCGGCGCCTTGCTGCTTAACTCATAAACCCACAGCGTCTGACCGACCGTATCGACCATTGCCAGGGCGGAGCTTTCTCGTCCGATTTGAATCGGAATCACTAAAATGCCGTTCTGCTCACCGGCTTTTAACTGAGCCAGCGCCTTGGACGGCAGGTTCAACCTGCCGGCTGCAAAAAACAGAAACAGCACGCACAAAACAATAAACGCCGGCAACAGCCATTGTCTTTTCGTTCCGAAACTCATAGTTTTTTAAGATGTAATTTTCCTATCGGTTACAAACCCTGAATAGAATTATATCTTAACTAATGCAAAAATGCAAACTATTTTTTAATGAAAATTGGCGTAAGTTGAAGGCCGGAAAGCAATTTCGAAACACATCCGGGCTGAAACACGATTTTGTTGCAATGCAGGGCTGTTCTCGGTAGAATACATCAGCCGATATATGGATTATTCGGTGTTTCGGGGTGTAGCTCAGTTTGGCCAGAGCGCCTGCTTTGGGAGCAGGAAGTCGTAGGTTCAAATCCTATCACCCCGATTTTGAGCGATGAAATCGCTCAAAATAGAGCAGTAGAGAGTTGATAGTAGAAAGTAGAGCAAAACACCGGCTGACGCCGCGGGCAGATAATCAGGCAAATCTCACAAAAGAATTCTCTCTGCTGCGGCCTCCTGTTCACCTGCCCAACTGCTCACAGCCAATGTCTGTTCAATTTGCTCGATTTTCGCCTTTTATATAGCTGTATAATCTAACAGCAAACAGCTTAAAGACAGCCTTGAAAATCGAGCAGATTGCTGGGAGTAATTGAACCCTTCAACGTTCTTGTTTTTCGACCCCGGAGCGGTCGAATATCAAAAGAAAGGTGTGGTTGTTCTTTGACAGTGAGGGTATTTGACGTTAGGATGGGTAATCCCTAGTTGTTATCTGAGCCAGAGAGGCTAAGTATGGAAATAAAATTGAAGTTTCTCGGTGCAGTCCAGAACGTTACCGGCTCCCGGCACATGCTCGAGGCCAACGGTACAAGGCTGCTTATAGACTGCGGACTCTATCAGGAACGGCATCTGAGAGAAAGAAACTGGGACCCCTTTGTTATTGAGCCGGAAACTATCGATGCGGTTCTTCTGACCCACGCACATCTTGACCACTGCGGTCTGCTGCCGAAACTTGTCAAAGAAGGATTCAAAGGCAAAATATACTGCACGACAGCGACGGCGGAGATTGCACAGATTATACTGCTGGATTCTGCACATATTCAGGAAGAAGACGCAGAATACAAGCGCAAACGGCACCGAAAAGAAGGCAGAAAAGGCAAATACCATGAGATTCCGCTTTATACAACCACTGACGCAGAAGCGTGTTTACCGCTGTTTTCGCCGGTCAACTACAGAGAAGCTGTACCCCTTGGTGATGGTGTTGAGGCGACATTTTACGATGCCGGTCACGTCCTCGGCTCATCGGTTATAAGAGCAAAGGTACGCCAGGACGCCGATGAGCGAATTATTATATTCTCCGGCGATGTGGGCAGGCCGGACAGACCTATTGTCTGCGACCCGACCGTCTTTGATGAAGCCGATTACGTCCTTATCGAGTCCACCTACGGCGACAGGGTTCATCAGAGGTGTGAAGATGTAAAAAAGTCGATTGCGCAGGTCATAAACTTGACGAAGCAGGCCGGCGGTAAAATTATCGTGCCGAGCTTCGCTCTCGAACGGGCGCAGGTGATTTTATATTATCTCAACGAACTGCTGCTGGCCGGCACGATACCGAAATTGAAGGTCTTCTTAGACAGCCCGATGGCTAATAAAATAACAAAGGTCCTTCAAAAACATCCTGAGATGTATGACCAACAGATGACAGAGCTTATGATTAACCATGAGTCGCCGTTCGGGTTTCCAGAGCTGAAAATGGTTCAGACGACCGCCGAATCAAAATCGCTTAACGATATGACGGGGACATTTCTGGTTATAGCCGGCTCCGGTATGTGCACGGGCGGCAGAATTAAACACCATCTTGTCAATTATATTTCCGACCCAAAGAATACGATAATGTTTGTGGGCTATCAAGCGGTCGGGACACTCGGCAGAACAATCGTTGAAGGCCATAAAGAGGTTAGAATACTCGGCGAGAAACGTTCGATAAAAGCGAAAATAGTGCAGGTACACGGTTTTTCAGCTCATGCGGACCGGGATGAGCTTTTCGACTGGTTAACCAACCTGAAAAAAGCCCCTAAAGAAGTGTTTGTAGTGCACGGCGAAGCTGAAAGTGCAAAGGCCTTCGGCGATTACGTCAGGGAAAAGACCGGCTGGAAAGTAACCGTTCCAGCATATCAGGACGAGATAGTTCTGGATTAGTCGATGCAGGCGACCACGTGGAGTTTTGCAACATCCGCATCAGGGAACTAAAGTAAAAAGTGAAGAGACAAATAAAAATTCAAAAACTAATCTGCAACCAAGAAATCAGCTTTGTTGCCAAGCTCTAAGTAGCGTTGTGGTGCTATGATTTTTCCCTGCGGCTTGCAATATAACTCAAGAGAATACCCAGCTCGAACAGCAGGTACAGCGGCACCCCAAGCGTTATCTGAGAGATTACATCAGGCGGAGTAACCATAGCTGCAATCACAAAGACAGCGAGTAAGACATATTTTCTCGACCTTGTCAGGGTGTTTAGGGATACTAATCCGGTTCTGTTGAGAAAGAAAATTGCTGTCGGCGTCTGAAATGCCAGGCCGAACACCAGCATAAGATGAGTTACAAAAGACATATAGTTTTGAAAAGTAAATTGTGAATTTACTCTCAGCATTTTCTCATTGAACTTTACCAGGAAGTTCAGAGTAAGAGGAGCTACGACAAAAAGAAAAAAAAGCGCCCCGCAGATAAATAGAACCGCTGAAAAAGGGGCGGCGAGATAAACATATCGTTTTTCGTTCGGATAAAGCCCGGTAACGACGAACATCCAGATATGGTAAAAAACCCACGGGGATGAAATTATAAGTCCTGTAATTAAAGCTATTTTTATGAAACTGATAAATCCATCTGCTGGCGAGAGTGTCTGGAGGCGGGCTTCCTGTCCCATCACACTGATGTACGGTTTTTCTATTAATGTTATTATTTTCGGGCCGAAACAAAAACCGATGACAGCACAAATAACCAATCCCGTCAGAGCGTAGATTAACCGCATTCGCAGTTCTTCGAGGTGGTCGCCCAAGCTCATAGTGGAATTTGAGAGGTCATTTTTCTCGTCGGTATCGCCCATCTGAATCAATTGATTATTGATTATTGATTATAGTGGGAATTATCCCTTATCAATAATCACTGGTTTTCGGTGTCGGAGTCATTCAGCCCCGCGGCATCCTTGGCCTCTTCTGCCACATCATCCTTGATTTCTTTGACTTCGTTTTCCAAGTCGTCCTTGGCTTCTTTGGCCTCATGAACGCCCTTTTTGAATTCGGTAAGACTTTTGCCTATGTTGCGTGCGATTTCAGGCAGCCGTCTGCCGAATATCAACACGGCGATAATCGCAATAATAATAAGTTCAAGGGGGCCGGGCGTCCAAAACGCAAGATACTGCATATATTCAGTCATTTCAGTCTCCTTTTCTCTTTAGCGTTATTGTAAATCCATCCGGACTGCTTTGTCAATGAATAAGGCCTTGCCAAATCTTTAATATTGACAGAAATACCGCCAAAAACTATAATCTGTTTTAGTTTGCCGGTCAAGTAAATTGTCTTTATGGAGTTGGCTATGGTTTCGGTTCCGACCCGGGCAAGGTATTTTGAAACTGTTATAAGTATCTGCATTTTGGCGGTTCTTTCACTTATCGGCCCTGGGGTGTTCGTAAAACAATTCTACGTTACACAAGGCGGTGTTGATATAGATGCCATAACCGCAGAGTTATTGTCAGAAAAGCCGGCTGATTCATTCTTCGCCGGTCAAATCGATTTAGGCCGCCTGACACCTTCCGGGTATGAGAAACTGTTAAAAACCGAGGTCTATGGCGAAGATATTCTTTACGAAAAAATAAACGGCAAGGCGCCTTTTTATACCGAATCGAGCTTCGAGAAATTATCCACTCAGCGATTTGTAAGTAAAGCCGACGATGGCCTCTGGGCTGAACTCTATCTGTTCGATATGGCTACCATAAGAAATGCCTTTTCCGTTTACAGCAGACAAAAAAGGACCGATGCAGAAAGCATCGCACTTTTGAATTGCCCCTTCGGTTATAGAACTGAAAACGCATTATACTTCGTAAGCGGGCAATACTATATTGAGCTGGTCGGCTCGGCTGAATCCGATGAACTATTCGAGGCAATGACGGCAATCGCGCAGAAAATCGGGGCCGGTTTAGACTTTGGTCATACGGCAATTGCCGAGCTTGAGTCGTTTGGCCGGGAAGCTTTGGTCGCTGGCAGTGAGAAGTTATACCTCAGAGACGCCTTTGGGTTTGAGGGATTGACTGATACCTTTACAGCACAGTATAAAATCGACGGCGAAACCGTTACAGTATTCTTCAGTAAGCGCTCTGACAAACAGGCGGCAAAAAATCTGGCTGACAGTTATTATAAGTTTCTTATTGACAACGGCGCGAAAGACAAAGAGTCCGGTTGGCCTGTTGACTCCGTTAGAAATTCCACAAAAAGGAAAATTTCTAACGGGGTTGATAACGGCAGGGTCGTGGATTTTTACGATTTGACAGAAATTGTCTTCAGCAGCGGGCAATATACAGCCGGCGTACATCAGGCGGAAAATACCCAAGCAGCGGTAAAGGCGGCGGTAATGTTAAATGCTCAACTTGAAAGTCTGGATAAAAAGTGAGTCAGGAAAAAGATGAAAATCTGACGCGGCGAAGGTTTCTTGCACGCTCTGCCAAGGCGGGACTTTCTATTACAGCCGCTGCCGCGGTTTCATTAAGTCTTTATGACGATAAAGGCCCGGGGGCTTTTGTCAAAACAGAAGGACAAGTGAAACTGTCCGATTTTTCCATACCATATATAGACGGACAAACTATAAGTATCGTCCGGGGCCCCGACAGGAAAAAAACAGTTAATAAAGCGATAGAACTTCTCGGCGGAATTGGGCGGTTCGTCAAAAAAGGTGATATTGTTGTAATAAAACCGAATGTTGCATTTGCGAGCCCGCCGATGCTGGGCGCTACGACTCGCCCCGAACTTATCGGCGAGGCGGTTCGGCTATGCTACAAAGCCGGCGCAAAGAAGGTGTATGTTGCCGACAACCCCATCAACGACCCGGCAAGTTGTTTTACGTTAAGCGGTATAGGCAAAGCGGCAAGTGCAGCCGGTGCGAAAGTCATACTGCCGAAGAACCATTTATTCAAAAATACCACACTTACCGGCGGCAAACTGATTAAAGACTGGCCGATTTTTTACGGGCCTTTTGAAAAGGCGGATAAAGTCATTGGCATCGCCCCTGTAAAGGACCATCACAGAAGCGGCGCTTCAATGACGATGAAAAACTTCTATGGGCTGCTGGGCGGACGACGAAATATTTTTCATCAGGATATTAACACCATCATCGCCGAGCTTTCGATGATGGTAAAACCGACACTGGTAATACTTGACGGCACCGAAGTTATGATGACCAACGGCCCGACCGGAGGCTCAGTTTCGGATTTAAGACGGGCAAACACACTAATCGCAAGCACCGATTGCGTAGCGGCTGATTCCTGCGGCTGCGGGCTTTTGGATTTGAAGGTCTCGGATTTGCCTTACCTTGCCGGGGCACAAAAATTCGGCGCCGGAACTACCGACTATGAGTTACTAAAACCAAAACTTGCTACAGTAACCTAAAAACGTAAATTATGAAAATTGTACAGACAAGACGAATAAGCCAGGTATTCTTCTTTGCGATGTTTGTCTGGTTCTGCATTGTCAGCACATTAGGCGAAAAGTTCTGGCAGTTGCGGGGCTGGCCGGTAAACTGGTTTTTGCAGCTTGACCCACTGGTTGCTCTGGCGACGATATTAACTACTCATACACTCTACTGGCCGCTGCTGTGGGCACTGGCTGTTGTTATATTGACGATTATATTCGGGCGTTTTTTCTGCGGCTGGGTCTGTCCTTTCGGCTCAATACATCACTTTGTAGGTTTTTTAGGCAATAGGGAAAAAACACCGGCACAAAAAATCCAGCTCAACAAATACCGAAAGCCGCAGTGCATAAAATACCTGGTTCTGGTGGTATTGCTCAGTATGGCTGCGTTTCCATCAATCAGGGCAACTTTGCAAACCGGTTTGCTTGACCCGATACCGCTTCTAACACGTTCGGTCAACCTTCTGCTGCTGCCAATCGCCGACAAAACTGCCAACTTTATCTCGGTAAAGGGGCGCTTCTATGAAGGGGCGTGGCTGATTTTTGCGATATTCCTAACGGCGGTTCTGCTTAACCTGGTAATTCCAAGATTTTATTGCAGGTTCATCTGTCCGCTGGGTGCACTGTTTGGCGTAATTGACAGATTTGCACTCTGGCGAATCGGCAAAAATCAGAACGAGTGCAGTAATTGCAAATTGTGCGAGAAGTCCTGCGAAGGCGGCTGCGAGCCGGCCGGCAGTATCAGAATAAGCGAATGCGTGCTCTGCTTTAACTGCCGAGAAGATTGTAAGGATGAAATAATAAATTATCAGACACAGAAGTCTTTGGGAGGGGAAATAACAGACCCTGATATCTCCCGCAGGGGCTTTGTCTTTTCATTGGCAAGCGGCATCTTTGCCGTTCCGGCCTTGGGTCTTAGCAAAAAACTCGGCAGCAACTGGTACCATAAGGTCATTCGGCCGCCAGGAGCAATCGCTGAAAGCCAATTCTTAGAAAGGTGCATCAAGTGCGGCCAATGTATGCGCATTTGTCCTACTAACGTGATTCAGCCCGGCGGCATCGAGGGTGGGCTGGAAAATCTCTGGACGCCCGTATTGAACAACAGAATCGGCTCAAGCGGCTGTCAGTATAACTGTGTGGCCTGCGGGCAGGTTTGTCCGACCTCGGCCATCAGGCCAATTACGCCGGCTGAAAAACACGGTCTCGGCGAATTTGCCGAAGCAGGGCCAATAAAACTCGGCACCGCCTTTATCGACCGCAACAGATGCCTGCCCTGGGCGATGGATAGGCCCTGTATCGTCTGCCAGGAAAACTGCCCGACAAGTCCCAAGGCAATCTATACACACGAATATTTCAATACGATAAGAGAAGGCACTTTTACCGCAAAAAAAGTCATGGATAACACGATAGAGACCGTAGAAACAAATCTTTTGCCTGACAAATTCGCTACAGGTGATTATTATTGCATCACTAAGAAAGGTGAGCGCAGGAAAATCACAGCAAATACCGAAAATACTATCGTCCTGTCAAACAATGAACAATTCCGTGAAGTCCCTGCTGCAAACAGTAAAATTGAGATTCAAATTCGGCTGCAAAAGCCCTATATTGATATTGAAAAGTGCATCGGCTGCGGTATTTGTGAACACGAATGCCCTGTCAGCGGTAAAAAAGCAATAAGGGTCTCCGCAGAAGGCGAAACAAGAAGCACTGACAGAAAGTTATTGCTTAAAAATTAATTCCTTGAGGCTGTTGCATAAATAATTGTTCTTTTGACAAGTGAATAATTCCAGCTTTTCGGTTATAATGGGCGTAATGGATTGTTAAACATTAAAGGATTATGACATGGCTTACAATTTCCTGCCTTGCGACCGAAATCAGGCATATCTGTTACCGCCATCTTTGATTGACTGGCTGCCTCAAGATCATCTGGCGTGGTTTGTCCTTGATGCGGTGGGACAGATTGACCTTTCACAGTTCTACAAGAAATACCGCACTGATGGTGTTGGCAACTCTGCTTTTGATCCATCGATGATGGCAGCTCTGCTGATATATTCTTACTGCACAGGCGAGCGTTCCAGTAGAAAGATTGAAAAACATTGCCAGACAGATGTAGCCTATAAAGTCGTTACTGCCAATCAGTATCCCGACCACAGTACTATCAGCCGGTTTCGCAAGGACAACCAGTCGTATTTAAAGAAGCTATTTCTGGAAATACTTCGTCTCTGTGCTGAGGCCGGTTTGGTCAAGCTCGGCAAGGTATCACTGGACGGCACAAAGGTTAAGGCCAATGCTTCGTTGTCAGCCAATCGAAAGTTAAAGCATCTAAAGCAGGAAATAGATGAGATGCTTTCGGAGGCAGAAGCTAAAGATGCCGAGGAAGACAAAGCCTATGGTGCTGATAAGCGAGGCGATGAAATGCCTGGAGATTTGCGGGATCGCAACAGCCGGATAAACCGCTTAAAAGCCTGTAAAGAACGTTTAGAGCAGGAAAAGGCAGAAGCTGAAAAACAGCAACAGGATAAAATAGACAAGCGTGAAGCCAAAGAACAAAGCACTGGAAAAAAGCCTCGCGGTCGTAAGCCGAAGTTGCCCGAAGAAGCTGGAAATGAAGATGCCAAAACTAATGTTACCGACCCTGACAGCCGGATAATGAAAACACGGAAAGGCTATGTTCAGGGTCTTAACGGCCAGGCGGTGACAACTGAAGAACAAATAATCGTTGCTGAAGATGTAACGCAGGAAGAAAACGACAAACAGCAGTTGCATCCGATGCTTGAGCAAACTGAAGCGAATCGACAGGCAGTTGGAATAAAGAAAGAAAAAACTGTGGCTTTGGCAGATGCCGGCTATTGCAGTGATGAGAATTTTACAAAGGCACCTGCAGGTAATGTTGAGTTATTGGT
>CAZMCN010000065.1:0-11798 GCA_964564845.1 uncultured Pirellulales bacterium
AAAGTCACAAGAAAACTAAACTCTATCCAAAAAACAGCTTTGGGCAACACGCCCTAAAGACAGTCCTTATACTTCCAAAAATTCCAACCGTTCACCGCCCCGCACGCGCCCAAATCCGTTTGATTATCCTGTCTGCCTTCATCTCGTCAACACTTATAGCAATATCCTGCATGTTGTTTATAGAGTGCTCAACTGCCAACTCAACCACGGGCTTTCTCAGTTTTCCAGAACGTGACCCTTCAGCGTCAGGCCACTGAGCCAATGTACAAAAAGTACCAACTCCTCGAGGTGATCCTCCGAAAGGCATTGCGCCTGAGTTTATTGGCGACAATGTGATTCTTTCATTGTTGTATTCTAGCAAGAGAGCCGTTCCTACAGTAATAACCGTGTGGGTGTATTGACGGTATGCTCTAGCGTTTAGTAGGCTATTTAGACGCTCCTTATTAGTCCAAAAAAAGATTCTTCGGCTGAGAGTCTCATACCACTCTCTTGGTGACATATCTATTAGCCAATTGAGTAGTTTACTGTCAGTAATTGGCTTATTGTCTCGTATGGTAACTATTCCATACTTATTATGACAAATCTTTACCATTTCGTCTCTTCGCTCAGAAACTAGTTTCCTTTTTTCATCACCCGTTATTTCGAACAACTCAGTTAGTGCTAATGTACTCAATAGCCCAAGCTTCTTGATGCTGTCCCACGTACCAGCCTCAGCCATGTGGTAAAGATAAGGATAATGTTTGCAGAACTGTTCGTTTGTCATTACAACTCCTTTACCAAGCACGCCTGTCAATTATATTTCTGTATTCAAATCCCGTAGAAATTAGAGACACTGGTGCAGCAGCAACTCTTTCGATCTCTTCAATAAACCGAAGCGTTTTCTCATCAAGCCGCTCAAACCTTCTCGCTTTATCATTTTGCTTGCTTATGTAATCCACAAAAGTTAACGCAATATCGGTAGGAGCATTTAAGGAGCAAGCTTTGCGCAGCCAAGTCCACTCAAACTCGCCCACTCGCCTTATTCTGTTTGTCGTTGAGGTACGTTCATTGCGAGTCAGAATACCTCTTCCATACCGAGAACGTTTCTCAACCTCTTGCCACGTAATTTCTCTGGACATTGGGCCCGATGTTCCCCCCTTTGGACTCTCTACTCGTATAGGGTATGTTCTGCATACAATAATTATCTTGCGCGTCCTGCTTGGTGATATACCAGCCTCTGCAAGACATCCTGCAACAGTTGTATCCCTCGAAGTCACATGTGGATAATGTCCGTGGTAGAGACTTAGTCCTGTGCCCTGTGTACCCTCTAATAAAACCTTTTGTTGTTTTTGAAAAGCCTTTTCCATAACTTCACAGGTATCACGTATGAAGGGACGCAGATCCCTACAATCCTTAGCTAGTTTAACTTTTCCGGGCTGACGATGGCGAATTCTCCTTGCATTAGCAGCACCCACTCCTTGCCCAGTTGATCCTATTGTGCTCACGAGTCTTCTTTCGTCATTTTTATCTTTCTTCGAAATAATCATGACTTGGGGATCGACAGATACTCGCTTATAATTGATTTCGAATCGATTAATCTCATCTAAAAAGTCTGGTGGGTAAATGGTAGCGCCAGGCCCAATTAAGATCTTAGCCACAGGCGCAGAAAGACAACCTGAAGGTAGGTGATGAAAAGTGTGTGGTTTCGGCTCAGCGTAAACTTTGTGTCCTGCGTTTGGGCCTCCAACCCTTACTAGAATATCGTATTCCCTTGCCAAATATGCGCTAATGTTACCTTTACCTTCACTTCCATATTGGCCCCCTACCAAAACATCAACCAGCCGCACGCTCTCGCGCCCATATAAACCCAGATGGCTCGCCGCTTTTACCATAACATCCTGTTTTGTACACCGCTTAGTGTCGATTACAACATCTGCTATGTCCTCCAACTTCTTGACTTTTGCCTCAGTTGGGTCAAGTTGGACTAGACGGTAAGATTTTAGTTCTTTTATCCCTTTGCGCTTCTTCTTTTTTTTGTACCTCTGTACTAACTCACCAAGAGGTGCATTCAGATGGATATGTATAACTTTGTCCTTATATCCTTTCCTTATAGCAACAATTTGGTTTCTGATCCGAACAGCATCAACAACAACTATTTTATTTTCACCCTTGTTTTCCGTCATATCAAACTTCATTAGCCCGTCGCAAACCCAACGTCCTTGTGTCTTTTTGTCTAGTCTCTCTCCCAGCTTCTGCATCGCGTCTCTTGCAAATTCAGTTTTCGGATCAAGTTTCTTAAGATGGTCTCTAGTTCTGAAAATGATTGTGCCGAATTGTTCTTTCAGTAGTTCAGCAAGGGTTGTTTTCCCCGAACGTACCCTGCCAGATAATACTACGACTTGCTTAAACATTATCTCTCCACTAACCGCATCTTCGAATTAGCTTTATTGCTTAACAAAGCTCATCTGTTTCTCCCTTTTTCTTTTCTCCCCAGTAGGTAAGTCGTACACTGCAACTTTGATTCCACGTTTTACCAAAATATCATCGATCAATTCACTAACTATCCACCAAGAACCTCCCGCCTGACCACAGCCGATGCGTGGCATATGTACAGATGTTTTTTGTCTGACAGCTTCATTGTAGAGTTTTCGCAAACAGGCCTCCAGCTCTCCGTATCTGATTCTAGGAATGGGCGCCTCTCCGTATCCGTGTTGCGCAATCATCTTAAAAACCGTCAAGTCTTCCTCTACCTTCGAGGCATGCACATTGCCGAGTGAGAATTCTGATCTGTTGTGTTCCAGCCAGTACTGGAATTCTTCAAGAATGAATGGCCACTTTTTTTGCACCGCTCGCGCGAATCCTGCACCCCAGGAACGCCCCTTATCGTTAATGATGAACGCGATGATTTTCTTTTCCTTCCCCCGTGGTTCTGTTGCATCCCCCTTGAGATACTTTATCCTGTTTATGGAAACTTTCTCCCGCCTCCTGAGCAAAGCCAACCCTGCGACCCTTGGATAGGGATGCGCAGGATATGGCGGCAACGCGACAGACTCAACATGTACTCTTCCAAGATTATGCGGCCAGTCCTCATCTCCCTTTGCAGTATAACCTATTACCTTGCACTCTTCAACAACACTGCCGCGCGGCAGCATGGATCCAGCGGGTAAAGCTTTAGTGTTTGTCTTTGAGGTAACCATATAGTCGACATGATAACATGCGCTTCTACCATTTGACTCTCTCCTTGATGAGCAGAAGACAACGCATCGATCGTCTGTTAGCTTAATGGCCCTGAGAAGAACCGCCTCTACCGATACCTCATATTGCTTTCTTAAGTCCATAAGTATGTCGATGTTTAGATTTTTTTCCGCCAAGTCAGGAAAGCTTCCAATCGGCATCAAGAATTCTGCTGCCCCAATATTACAAAGCATTTCCACTTGCCAATCACCCTTCTTCATTTCTTCCTTTCGCTGCCTCTCTCTAACTCGCTGTGCGCAATCAGGAAATAGAGTATGTGCTAACTCGTGTGCTATCGAATACCTTATTCGAGCCTTCGGCCTATTCGGATTATACTCGATTGTAAGCTTTTCCCCTCTTGTTGGAATCATGCGCGCATCCAATACATCCTCTGATGCTATCACATTGATGTTCAAAATATCCGCAAGACCAAAGGGATCGAAAGGAGGCCCTGACCAGCCCTTCTGCATGGCGGAAAACACAACCGATCTTGCTCTGTTTAGAATATCTTCAACCGGGTTCCCAGATTTTGAAATACTAATTACAGACGGGTGAGTCCAATATTTTTGTACCATCCCTTTTCTAACTACCATAAGGCCAACTCGTTCTAAATTGAAACTAATATTACCAACGGCTTAACCATCGCAGCCTTCGCAAGCAGTATGTAACGATCGATGCAGCATTATCAATTAGCACTTGTCAATCTACTAAATCCAGCGCCACTTGTCAACAAAAACCACACCCCCATAAAAACTCCAGCCCACGCGGGGTAAATTAGAGGTGTCCGGCCATATTTCTTTCAACCAAATACAAAGATGTTTTCCCAACCGCTGTCAATTCCGCCCAAAATTATAATCCTCTTTCCCAAACCCGTCAAACCATTTTCCACCCTCTTTTTGTTCGTGCGTAAGCCCCGCTTGTCGCGGCGTAGCCTCTGGCGAAGACGAATCAACAACAAAACACTCTTTTTTAGGAATTGATCGGGGTCTCAGACCCCTTTTGCGCGGAGTTCCGGGTTAGTACAAGGCATTTGCCTGCTGCCGCCCGGAGGCGTACTATTGTACATCGAGGACGTGCAGTCAGGCAATAACAACGAAGTAATCACCCGAAACAACCGCTATTTACGTGCTTAAAGCACCAACATTTGACGTTTTTTGCCATTTTTTGACGTTTTTTGCCATTTTCTTGCATTTTCTTACTCTTTTTCCTTACCCCGCGCAGCGGACAAAAGCCTCCGCGGCGCTTGAGCGGGACAATAGCCCCCGCGGCGATTGAGCGGAGTAGAATCAAATGCGCAGGTAGTCTTTTTCTTAGCGGAATTTTTCTGAAAATTTTTATTTCCTTATCACACATCGAGTTACGAGAATCGGGAAGCGAAAATCGAGTACTTTTTTCGTACCAAATGCGCAGGTTCATCTAATTATGGGAGGCATGTTTTTTACCCCCCCTGAAAAGTAAATACTAAATTAGGATAAGTTGAAATGACCACCGAACCACGAACAACAAACTACAAACCACCACTCGTGCTGCCTTCAGTTCGGATTGTTTTTACTTGCTGCGGTGCTTCGCTCCTGCGTAATACTGTATGTTCCTCATTCCGGCCTCCGGCAGCACTTCGCCTTGAATACCCTCCGCATCAGCTAAAGCCGGCTGCCCCCGGAATCCACCGACCCCCTCTTGGCTTATCTGCCTTCCTGCCCCCCTCATCCCTTACCCTTCACCCCTGGCCTATCACCCACCACTCCTCACCTCCCACCTTTTACCCGTTGCCACTCATCATAAAGCTTGCTGCTGCTGTTGCATTCTGGATATATTATAGCCAACACATCGCCTACCCCGCCTGTCCCAGCCAAGCCAGATCCCTCAGCGCACAAAAAGAATCAATTATGCAAAACAAACCCAATTTACCCCGTTTTTGCGCCAAAAACTCACCTTTACAAGAAAAACAAACCCAATTCAAACCCAATTTTGAAGTGTCGCCTTTAGCCGAATCAAATGTGGTTTGTTGTTATTTACTGTCTTTTGCAGGTGGATTTATCATTTTGAGCAGTTTCCAGCCTGTCGGCAGAATTACCGCCGCTAATACTATCTTAAAAAAATCACCCGCAATAAAAGGATACAACCCCACAGCCAAAGCTTTCCTTGTACCCATCAGCACAGAGAGCCAAAACAGTCCAAAAGCGTATATGATGACATTTCCCAAAACCATTGCTAAAACGGTCGTTTGGTATCGCCGGTCCCACCCTTTCTCAGAAAGCAAACCTACAATGTATGCGGCAAACACAAAACCGATGATATATCCGCCGGTCGGCCCTGCCAGTGCTGCAAAGGAGCTTTTGCCCTGCGCAAATACAGGCAGGCCGGCCGCACCCGCGGCTATATATGTGAGGATACATAAACCGCCACGCCGAGCGCCGAATAACGCCCCTATCATCAATACCGCAAAAGTCTGGCCGGTAAAAGGAACAGGCCAGCCAATCGCAATCTGTGCGAACAGGGCTATAAATAAAGAGCCGCCAATAATAAGGGCAATATCGTAAAATATGGCTGATCTTTTTTCGCTCGGCCTTAATATGTCAGCATAAGTTAAACTCGTTAACATATGTCCTCTATAATAAAAAACAACTTCCAATAAGGAAAAAACAGCTTTTTGCATTGGCCGGCTATTATACGAAAACTCCTGCCGGTATCAAACACTAAATTTTAGGTGATAGAAAGCGTAGGCAATACTTGAAATCAATTGTGGCGCACAAGTAAATGCTGGCATAATGGCACAAGGACACAAATGCACAGTGTAGCAGGAGCATAAGATTTTCAGGGGCAGTCCTATATTATCGCAGGTATCAAATGTCCGACTCGGCGGCAGAAAAAATTTTCCCGAACGGCTGAATTTTGTTCGGTTTTTGTTAGGGTTTTTGCGGCGGTATTGTCGATACCAATATTTGCCGATGTGAACAATCAGCATAGTTGCCAGGAGAAAATCTTAAAATGGAAATTAACAGAGACAAAGAATTTGAGCCGTTATGCAGATTCGGTCCCGGCGGGGATTTTATAACCGACTGGCCGGGCGACTGTGCGGACCTATCAAAACTCTCATCGAACCGGCTGGGCAGGGTATTAAACTCGCTAAGTGAAATAATAGCCGCACTTCTCAGCTCAGAGCACAGCCGGCCGACAACCGGCCCAATAGAAGAATTCGGCTTGATAGAAGCTGGGGCCGTTCAAAAGGAGAAAACCGATTATGGCAGTGAAAGTGAATCCAGCGAGCCAGACCACACCCCGCCAATTAGAGTTGTTACAGGCAATAGCCAGCTTTCAGGCGAGCCACTGTTATTCGCCGACGATTGGCGAATTAGCGCGCCAACTGGGCATAAGCCGAAGCACCGTATTCGAACACATCACCGCACTTCGCAAAAAAGGACTTCTATCCGGCTCTCCCGGCAGGGCACGCTCTTTGAATCCGACTTTAAGGGCGCAAAAACTGCTTGAGGGGCTGGGCGGTTACGATTCAAACTGCATCGCCGAGCGGGCCAAAAGCATAACACTTGCCGGCAGGGTTGCAGCGGGGGCGCCAATAGAGGCCATAGAGAATAAAGAAGACTTTTGCTTAAGCTCACATTTCGGAAATGGGGATGATATATTTGCGCTTGAGGTGGCAGGAGACAGTATGCTCCAGGCCGGTATCTGCGACGGTGATTATGTGATTTGCCAGCGGAGCCGGACGGCTGATAACGGGCAATTAGTTGTCGCTGTCGTGGATGATGAAAATGCAACTCTGAAAAAATTCTATAAAGAAAAAAACAGTGTTCGACTGCAGCCGGCCAATGAGAACTATGAGCCGATATATTCAGAGAACTGCCGAATTGAAGCAGTGGTGATTGGACTGGTAAGAAAACTTTAACAGTAACTTAAAGTGCGCCCGCTGCCGTCTGCAGCTGGTTGGGAAAATTTTCATAGGCTATCATTTTTATAATCTCAATGAAACGCTCCACCATTACATCCGCAGGAAAGGTTTGCTCATCTCGTTCGATATTTTCCTCGGCCCAAGCCAATTCAGCAGGCATTATGACCGCTTCAACGTCTGAGACTTCAAGCTCGGCTGCCAAGCGACCGAGCACATCAACCATTCGCACCGGCATCTCAACAACCTCTGTTCTTCCGCGTTCACTTCTGCAGGCCCTGGCAGAGCCCTTTACAAAATGTTCCCTGCAGGCAAGAGGTCTTTGCTCTTAAATAGTACAAACTCCCTTATAAAGAAAAGGCCAGACCGGCTTTAAGGCGGAATACCTGCGGAACCGAAAGCGGCAGAAGATAGTGACAACAAGCTGAGTATCACCAGCGGGGCAGGTAACAAAATCTCCATCCTGTTGTATATTTTGAGCCAAAGTGGCTATCAAGGCATTAATGGAATTTTCTGGACAAGAATAAGCGGTTTTTGGATAATTACAGCAAAAGATTCTACTGCATAAGTAGATTTGGTTCGTGAAGGAAAAGAAATACACTTTAGCTCATAATAAAAGCTATTTGTATTTTTGTCCCACATAGGCATAGGGAAAATGTACGAGAATTTATTACTGCCTGATTTGCGGAGCATTATCAGAGCCAGGCACAGCAATATACCACCAATTATGATTACCAAAAACTAACTGACTGCCTTAAAGCCGCTGAAAAGCTCCAGGGCCATAACAGTAGGTTATTCAAGATCATTAAGCGAACAGAAGGTAAACTCACCACTATCGCCAAAAAAATCGCCAAAGAAACCCGGGAGGTAAACAAAAAATGAATAAGCAAATTAAAGAACCAGAGCTTACAGATTTACTCGATGAACTTGACCCGCCATATGAATCAAAAGAAGAATTACAGATTGGCCGTATATTGGACCAATACGGAATACCTTTTTTCTATAAACAGGCCACGGTAATTTACCATGATGGCAAAAACCAAATCTGGAAGCCGACATTCACACTGCCTCAGCAAGGCTGCTATGTCATTGACTATCTATCCCAGGCAAACGACCAGAATAGCGAAGACAATATTATTCAAAAGCGAAAAGATATCTACAACTACAATCAGATTCCCGCTACAGTGTTAGGGCCTAAGGATTTAGAAAAGCCGAATTTCCGAAATGATCTATACCAAAAGCTGAAAGAAGAATTCTGCCGGTTTCATAACCCACTGGCTTATGGCATGAAATATTAAAATTAGCACTTTAGGTTTTCGTTTTTTTCACCGTTATCTGATTTACGTATTAATTTGTTGAATGAATTAAGCGAGAGAAGCCAATCTTCACGTTTTCGGATAAAGTAGTTAACAAGGATTTGAACTGGCTTCGTGATTGGCCCTGGTAAAGCTAAGGGGATCAGTGAAACATCCAATCCGGTAAAAACAATATCAGCTATTTCCATTCGCCCCAAGAGAGAGTCCCAATGCTCCCGCAACAATGCCTTAATATCTGGTTCTGTTAAATTTAGAGTGGCAGCACGAGAAACCACCTCTCTAAGTGCCTGAAGTTGTTCTGTATTTTTTAGTATAGAAAGTAGTTCAGGTGGCGTAATAAAAACACTGTTCTGCAGGTAATCCCAAGATTGTTGCGCTTGGAGCAAAGTCATGTCTGGATCGTTCTCAGCAACAATTGGGTTTTCGCGAAACGCTTTTTCTCGCAAGGGTTGTGAGCGTCGTTCAAGTTCAGGGACTTCGACATCGACAATCCATTTTAAGTATTTGTTGCTTCTAAGCCCTGAATTATCAATAGGTAGTTCTCCAACTTGGAGAACATGCATTGCATTTTCGACGGCGTAGTCAATATGATCACATGCTCTTTCTGATAGTCTCAAAGGAATGTTTTGTCTTATGCAGTAAATTAGAGAAACGGTATCTTCAAATCGTCCTAATGGTTTTAGGTCAAGTGGTATATGTGATAGTAAGATACTGTCAGCCATTTCAAGTTCACGTCTTGATATTTGCAGTTTTCCAATTTTAATAAGTTCTTTTAGTTCTTTCCCCCAACAGCCTTGATAAATATTCTCCGAATAAAAATTTTCATCAAAACAAATAACTGTGTTTGACGAAAGAATATTGTAGAATACTGATAAAGGCAATGGCACCTCAGGCGAATGCCGTAGCCAAAAACCAAGTTGCTCTGTAAGATAATGATCAAATGAAATTTCGTGTTCAGAATTTTCCATCCACTATTTATCCTTGACCATGAGCCATTTAAATGTTGCACGATAGCAATTTCTTTATTAGCGTACTATAATTGATTACTGTATCGCTTTCAACTCTCGAATACCTGATATTATGAAACATCCAGCCATGTAAGCAGTTCAGTAGTTTCAGAATCGCTGTATTCTACTGCTTCAATAGCCCTCTGGCAGGCCGTGATCGCAGCTGCAGATGTAGCGACAAAGACTATCCGGTCAAATCCCGCATCTTTTATTTTGTCGAGATTCGCTTTGATATTCGATTTGCCAGTTTCTACCTCAACCGCGACCTTTCTGCTGCCTCTTGTTGCTAATATATCAATAGCACCGTTACCTTTGACTGGGTGTTCACATTTAGTCTCATAGCCTTTTTTCTCAAAGTATTTGGCAGTCTGCCTCACCCAGTAGCGATGTTCAATACTCTGACATGTTTTGGGAGCGACCTCAATATGTTCCGAAGAACATACCGTTCTGCCGAAATCGGTCAGTTCATACAGTACAACCTGTCCGGAGCGTGTGGCGATAGTGACTGGCTTGATAATACCGGCAGAGGCAAGTGACTAACGAATGGCATTGCCGCGACGGCGGGAAAGGTTGAGGCGGTGATAGCGGGATACGGTTGTTGACAGAGGGCGAATCGCTACATCTGTTAAAAACCGTATCTCCTCACGAAGAGCCTTCAAAAACCAGAATTTGGCGTTTTTGGGTGTACCAGAGATAACTGCCGGAGGTGGGACTCGAACCCACACTCTGTTGCCAGAACGGGATTTTGAATCCCGCGCGTCTGCCAATTCCGCCACTCCGGCTGAATTAACTGATTATCGATTATTCATTATTTTTTGTCAATATCAATCAATAATCAATTATAACGATGTCTTCGGGTATTGCGACGACGTCTCTGTGGCCGGGGCCGAGAAGCTTTTTTATCTCGCTGCTGTGTTTGCCCGCCAGTTTCTTTAATTGTGAACTGCCAAAACTGGTAACGGCCTTTGCCTTGTCGTTGAGCATCACCACCGAGCCGGCCTTGAATGAACCTGTTACCGAAACTATCCCGCTGGGCAAGAGACTTTTACGGTTTCTGACCGCCCGCATAGCGCCTTCATCAATCTTTATTGTTCCTGTGGGCGTGCTGTATAAAATCCACCGCAAACGGTTGCTCAGTTTCCTCTTCGGCATAAAGACCGTGCCGATTTCAGCACCTGCGATTATCCTGCCAATAACATTTTTAAGTCTTCCGTCGGCGAGGACCATTCTACAGCCGGCATTGGAAGTGATTTTTGCAGCTTCCAGCTTGGTTTTCATACCGCCGATAGCGTGCATACTTCCCTTGCCGCCGGCACTGCGTAAAATATCACCTGTAATTTCATAGACGGCCGATATCGGTTTGGCATCGGCAAATTTGCGAGGGTCTTTGTCGTAAAGGGCGTCGATGTCACTTAGCATAATCAGCAAATCGGCGTCGATTTTACTGGCAACAAGCGCACTGATTCTGTCGTTATCACCGAAAGATGTGCCGATTTCATCGGTCGAAATACTGTCGTTTTCGTTCAGCACCGGCACAACGCCGAGTTCAAGCAATGTCTCGATGGAATTTCTAAGATTCAAATATGTTTTTCTGTTGTCGAATACCTCAGCGGTCAACAAAACCTGTGCAACGGCTACGCCGTATCGCAGGAATGATTTCCTGTATTCAGCCATTAGTAATGGCTGGCCGATGGCTGCACAAGCCTGCCGCATCTTTATACCCTGCACCCTGCCGGCAATCTTCAAAAGACCCGCCCCCATACCAATAGCACCCGAGGTAACAATAACGACCTGCCTGCCGCTATCAAGCAGACCGCTGATTTGGCGGGCTGTCCGGCGAACATAAGCGGTATTTACACCACCATTCTTCGTAAGACTGCTCGTGCCTATTTTAACAACAACTCGTTTTACGTTAGCAAAGTTTCGCATTTTTTACTGTAATAACTCATTTGACAATATCTTGGTATCTTTCGCATTGGAATCTTTTTCACCGTACCTAACCATTACATCCCATTTCATTTACGTTATTGATATATATAATATTGTGGACTGTGGCTTTTATTTCAAAGTAGCGAGCAGTTTGAGGAGAAACTTCCAGACGTTGTCCACCGATTCGATATTAACACGCTCTGTTATGCTGTGAGCACCCTGGATTGTCGGGCCGAAAGAAATCATATCCATACCCTCAAACTTTTTGCCGAGAATTCCACACTCAAGGCCGGCATGAACAACCTCCACGTGCACCTCTTTGCCGCGAAGCTCGGCATAAACCTTTTTGCACTGTGCCAACAGTGGTGAATCCATATCAGGCTGCCAGCCGGGATAGCCCTGAGAGGACTTAACTTTTGCACCGGCCAGGTT
>CAZMCN010000066.1:0-11740 GCA_964564845.1 uncultured Pirellulales bacterium
TGATTGGTGTCCTGAATGATATTCGAGGTAATATAAGTTATTTCTTAATATTTATTGCGGGTGCTTTATTGGGAGCTTTTAGCATTTCAAGAATTATATCATTTCTTTTTAAGAAGAACAGGTGCAGGACACTTTATGTCCTTCTCGGCCTCGTAATCGGGGCTTTAAGTACCCCCTTAAAAAAGATTGTTGCAACTGCGTCTTTTCGGATATCAGATGTTTTTATTATGTTCTTTTGTTCCCTGTTGGGCGTATCGTTAGTGGTTCTTATGGGAAGCTATCAAAGGGGCTGCGAACGGAAACGGCAGGTTAATGCAGAGGAAAAACTGAAAGAAATTAGGGGATAAGAAGATACACACACTATTTTCAGCCGGTCTTGCGAGATGCGAGCAATTATGACTGATAAAAAGCAATTTGAAACTGTCGGTGACGGATTATTAGTGCTGGCGCCGGCGAAAATCAATCTTAGTCTTCTTATAGCCGGCAGGCGCCCTGACGGTTTTCACGAAATAGAAACAGTAATGGCCAAGGTCAATTTCTACGATGAACTACTCATCCAGAAGGGGCAAAGGACCGGCATTGAGGTTGTCAGTAAAGGCCCATACCGGGCACCGCAGGGGGAAAAAAACCTCGTCTATCGTGCCTGCGAAATGCTGCTGGATAGTTACTGCGCAAAGGCCAATATCAAAATCACCCTGACCAAAAACATTCCGGCAGGTTCGGGACTTGGTTCAGCCAGCAGCGATGCTGCGGCGGTCCTTTTAGGTCTCAACAGGCACCTGCAACTGAAGGCCGATAGCCGCCGGCTCAGCGAAATGGCGGCTGCGGTGGGTAGTGACGTAAGTTTCTTTTTGGGCGGACCTCTGGCATTTTGCACGGGAAAAGGCGAAAAAATTAAAAAATTAGAGAAAAAATTTAATTTTTCCGGCCTGCTGCTCCTGCCAAACGTAAATATTTCCACAAAAGAGGTTTATGCAAATTATAAGCACGATTCGGCCCTTTATAACAAGCTCAAAACCCAAATAAAAGCCCATCTTGAAAAAAACAGGATTGATTTGGTCTCAGGAATGTGCGCAAATATGCTTCAAGCAGCTTGTTTGAGTCTATACAGGGAACTTTATGTGTTAAAGGCCCAGGTTGAATCTTTAGGTATCAGGCCTTTGTGCCTTAGTGGTAGCGGTTCGGCTATGTATTGTATTTTCAGTAAGAGGAACGAGAAAAGAATCAGTGAATATCAATGTAAACTCGAAGAAGAGGCTGGTTGCAAAAGTATTATTGTGAGCAACAACAGATGGTAAAGGGTTCCTGCTTCGCGGGGGCCCGACTTTTAAGTGAGGCAAAGAAAATGAAAATCACCGAAGTTAGAGTCAAACTAATAGACAACAAAGACGACAGGCTAAAAGCTTTCTGCTCAATTACGATGGACAATGAGTTTGTGGTTCGCGACATTAAGATTATCGAAGGTACAAACGGCTATTTTGTCGCTATGCCGTCTCGAAAAATGAGCGACCACTGCGAAAAGTGTGGGGGCAAAAACCATCTCAGAGCCAGGTTCTGCAATAACTGTGGGGCCGCCCTTTCCGAAAACCGGGCAAAGAAAGACCTCAAAGGCAGAATGAAGCTGCACGCTGATATAGCACATCCAATTAATGCGGAATGCAGGCAGAAAATTCAGGAAAAAGTTACGGCTGCATTTAAAGAAGAGCTGGAAAGGTCGAAAGAGCCCGACTATAAGCCCGTTGATATGGATGAGCCGGACGATGATGTTCCTGAAGTGGTCTAACCGTTAAAAACAATCAAGGCCGGCAAACCCATTGCAACTAAGGTAAGCGTACTGAAATTACCGCTGAAGCTCTTCTAAATCTGCCCTCTCGAGTCTGCAAGCCTTACAATTCTGCAGCAAACACAGGCAGTTTTGATTTGTGCTTTTAGCTGCTTTTTATGCGGTAAGGTCCTCAAGAACCTTATCAAGAACAACATCTAATCGCCCATTGAGGTCGTATTGGCCATCGGTAAGCTGCCGGCGAACGTCAAGAACTTTTTCACTGCGAATCTCCGGCAGGGCTGCAATCTTCTTTAACAGCTGACCTATGGGCGTAGTATTGATATTTTCAAGAATCTGCTCCATAAGCAAATCCTCCTCCAGAACACCGTTCTCATTGATGGGGCCGAGCTGTTGATTTTCCTCTTCAAAAGGAATCCTGGAATCGAAATCCGACATTTCAAATACCTTGTATGAATAGCTGCGGGCGAAAGCATCCTTGATTCTCGTCCGAAAGCTGAAAACCACTATATATTGTGTGCCCCGCAAATCCCTTCTCAGGTCAAAAACAGTCTTACTGTACTAATATCGACAGGAGCAGCTCAAAAACTTTAGAAAAGTTTGACTTTTACTTAACCTTCATAAAAGAAGGCAGTTAAATAAAATTTAAGGCCAAATATTGCCTTTTCAACATTTTAAAAGCAGTTTTTTAAATATAATTTTTATACAAAAAACAGCTCTAAAAGTCTATTTGGGGGAAATAGGTAATATACTATATATAGTGGTTAGAAAAAATGTTAAGAAACACAAAGCTGGATAGGGCGGTTGCGGGGTTTTTAATAGTAATATCTGAAGTCCAGGTCAATCTTCCACATATCAGGCACACCCTCGCTTGGGGTCAGCGTTACCCGCATACACTGGAGATTTGCCCAGCGAAGCTGAATAGCTGAAAGAAACTGGGCAAATCTTGTTATGCCAATCTGCTTGAGAACTACCTTGGCGCCCTGACTTTTCTGGCCGCCTGAAACCATAACCGGCAGCGAACTTATCGTGTAATCGCTCGACGATATTCTGAACATACCGGCAAACCTGTTAACCTCACTGGTATAATCAAACTCGGTACCGGTCTTATTCGGGTCGGCAGAGTCCAGTCGGCCATCGTCGAGGGCCAGAATTTCGTCTATGGTTTTTTCGGCTCTGATATACTGGTTCTTCTCGTACCGCCACATCTGCTGGGCCTTTGGCGTATATACGGTCCAGGCCAACAACGGCCACAAAGCCACGACCACAGGAACGAGTATGTAATACAAAATCGGGTTTTTATATATATCCTTCATAAAGTTTTTCCTCATTTTGATGCAATCATTATTCGGAAATTATCCCGCCCACCTTTTGACTCGACACTGTCCCTCGAAATCTCCAGTCCGTTTGCTTCGAGCGTTTTGCGCAGCTCAAGAGTTTTTGCCCGGCTTGAGGTGCTGCCCTGGAGGCTGATGTTCTTATCGGTAATCGATATCGAGTCTATTTTCAAATCCGTTCGTTTTGCACATTTATTAAAAGCGTTTAGTACCAGCGTTAATTTTGCCGATATTGTTTTTTCTCCTTTTGCACCGAGCTTTCCGCTCTGAACATTTTTGATGCGTCTTAATTCCCCGCCGAGTTTATCTGCAATAGCCTTGGCCCCGGCCGGCGGTTTTTTGCCTAACATAACCACTGAGTATTGTGTCGCAAGTTTTTCGCGAAGCATCCGGCGTTCTCTGCTTTTCTGCAGCAAAGGTTTTTGAAAATACACCCCCAAGGCAAACAGCAGAACGGTAACTGATATACTCAGAAACTTCAGTGTTTTTTGCATCCGCATTTTTTTGCCTTCATAGGGGCTGAAATCGCTGCGGAAATTTGTAGTTTGCATCTTTTCCAGATAATTCAAAGCCGCCCCATAGGCAATTGCAAAATCAACCGTATCAGGACAATCAGCCAGCATCTCTGAAGAGGCAGCGGCGGCCTCGACCAAATCGATTGCTTCGGCTTTGATGGCCAGCCTTTCAGCAAGCTGAAGATAGTTCACAGAATCCGAAGAGTCAAAAACCATAAGATGGTTTATCGGCTCGTCGGTTTTGGCCAGAGCGGTGGTTACAGGTATTTCTCTTGTGAGAAGTTCGGTTCTGTCCCGGCCCGTGCCGAGAAGGAATGTGCGCATCCTGACAACATCAGCCCAGCCGCCCTGCCGCGAATCAGAAAAAACAAACAAATAACCACTGTGGCCGGAAAGAAAACTAAAAAAAGTCCCACCCTGCTCAGAGCCTGCCGAAGATATATTCTGCCTGATAAATCTCGAGAGACAATGTACATCCGGCTCCATCGTAACAGGGTCTATATTATTACTTTGCAAAGTTCCAAGGGTCTCCGAGAGCATCTTCTTCTGTGCGGTAAAAACCGTCAGCTCCGAGCCGGTCTCGTCACTTGAATTTACTTTAAAAGCTGTCACTACACCGCTTATGTCTATTGCAAGAGCCTCTTCAGTATCGAACCTGATGGTAGCAGAGATTCGTTTGAGGTCGTCAAACTCACTGTGCAAGTTATGCTGCATAAACATCGTACAATCTAAAGCTACCCCAACCTCGGAAAACTTCAATTCCCTCTCAAGACAGCCCTGGGCAATAAGATTGGCCAGGGCGTGTGTTTTTTGCTCTTCACCTTGTTCGACCGAGACGCTAAAGCAGTCCAGAACACTTCGGTCGCGGCCCTGCAAGCCCAGACAGACCACCGTTGCTCTTTCTTTTCCCAGATAAATTCCCAGATAATTCTGACCTTCCACTTTAGCAAACTCCTACATTATATTGCGCCTACTATGATGCGTAATGCGGTAAGCACTTTGTGCTACACGCAACAGGCTCCTTACAATCTTACACTCATCCAAATACTACGGCAATCGGCTTTATTTCGTCGCCTTTTCTTCTTACTGCTATAACTGCCGAGGCCTTTGCCATTCCGCTTACCGCCGTTACTTTTATCGTAAAAAAAGTGCTGTTCGTTACAATATATTTTTCACACTCCTTAATCGAATCAGAATATCTCAGCAGTGTCTGCCTCAGTTCTTCCACATTTTTAAAAGGTTCCAGGCGTCTGAGCTGTATTATTTCTTCCGCAATTTTCCCTGCGTCACCTCCGAAAGTAAAAGCGGCTTCCAGCACCTGCCGAGGCGCAGTGTTGATATTAACCTTGCTCGAGCCCCATATTCCCATATACTTCAGGGCCGATTCCTTTCGGCTTTCGCTCTCTATTGTCGGCCGGGCAAGAGGCTCTGTATCGATTAGAGAACTGTGAAAAAGCTTTGCAAAATCAGTCAGGTGCACCGCAGCAGGTATAACCGTTTTCTTAATATTCCTTGCTCTGGCTGCGCGGGTTCTTCTGCCGACCCTCCTTCTGATAGTTCTTGTTGCTGGTATTCGTTCGGTGAGCGTTACGTCCTTAAATTCAAGTTTGAATTTTTTTATTGAATTGATTTGCTTTAGCTGTTTTTTTAACGAGTTAATTTGCGCTTCGTTGACGTCCATCCATTCGCAGAAGCTCGTGAACCCGGCCACGGCTTCGCGCTCTACTTTCTTATCGTCAAGCAGCATCCATCCGATTGGATATTTTGCGTTTTCGTCTTCAATTTCAATCCTGACGGTGGCTGAACCAATTTCGAATTCCATCGGCTCAACCAACAACGGCCATGGTGGGCCATAAGGGCCTGGCACTGACGTGGGCTGGTTATAATCGGCCACATCGTTAATATCATTAACATCGTCCAAACCGGAAAAATCATTAGCATCATTTACATCATTGATGTCATTGACATCACGTAATTTGTTTCTTTTGTAGGCAGTGGGGTTCCCTAAACGCATTCTTTTGCGTTTTGGGCCCCCGGTCTCATTGTCCGAGAAATCACTTTTAGCCGCCCACTCGGCCAAAAGCTGCTGGTATTCAACATCATCAAGAGCAAATAAATCGGAAAAATCCGGCTCATCTGGGCGATTGATAAGGTTCGGGTCAACCATCTGTAATCTGGTAAGTGAGTATTTCACCGCTGAGTCCCGCCCGTAGCAGGCAATCTGATAATCTATCATATAACGGTTGCGGTGACGCCGGGCAAACAACCGGCTGCTTAAAAGATAACCCAGAGTAGAAAGGACCACCAGCAGCACTAATGTTACCAAGAGTACTATGCCTGAACGGCTTCGACACTTAAACCGGTTTTTCAAACTTTCATCACGCATCATAAGGTTCTTCTACAGGCGTGGTTCCAATTTCGTTTGTATCCTCTATTTTGGGAATTATGAATCTGAGTTTTCTGGTCCTGTCAATAGCTATGCTCCGTGTGATTATTTGCTCCTCAGGCACCTCCAGAGCACCACTGAGCGTTTCAACGGGCTCGGCAAAAGAAATCGTTATCACAACGCCGACAGGCAATTTGTCGGACGTCCATTTATTCAGGAACCTCTGGCCGCTGGGGACCTGTATCCTGAACAAAGTCAGGCCGCTGCAAACAGGTATAAAAGAAAAGGGTTTCTCCTCGCTGGGTCTTTGTTCGTCAAGCAGTTTATCTTCCAGCGTCATCCCTTTATGACTGCGGTACAAAACAAGACCGTCTGTTTCACTTTGAAAGTCATAGCCGCTCTGCCAGACAATTTCTTCGAACGTCTGCTTCCGGTTCTTGTCGTCATAAATAGTTTTTGTAATTCTCATCCTGGCGGATTGGTAACCTTCGGTAACTTTATTCTCGATAGTGATTTTCGTATCTTCGCCGTGTGTAATTACCCTGTCGAGGTCTTCTGCGATGCGCTGGAGGATCTCAGTGGGCGCTCGCAGGCCCTCAAGTTTGTTCGTAATTGCTGCCGCAGCCCGCTCGGAGCGATTATAAATTCCCAGCACTGTAATCAAAATCATCGTCCCTATCACCAGTGCTGCAAGAACTTCAGCTAATGTAAAAGCACTGCTGTGGCCATGCATTTTGTAAGAAATATATTTCATCTCAGTTAAGTAATATCTCTCTTTCCAAACGTTCTTCTATAACGACGACCAACACTCATTTACAAATCTCAGCAATTCTTCCATTTCCATCATCGGCAGCCTGCCATACTGCTCATAATAGCAAAAAGCTCTTTCACAGAACGGCAAACTGTCACAATCTACGAGCGGCTCATCCGGTTTAGTCTCCTCATCCGGTTTAGTCTCATCATCCGGTTTAGTCTCCTCATCCGGTCCTCCTAAAGTCTGCTTGGCCAGAAGCTTTCGCTCTAAAATTTTCGCCAATTCCGCTTTTGTCAAAGCGGTCAGCCAGTGCGTTAATTCGACACTTTGTTCGTTACCTGCAGCGTCTGTATATTCGGCCGAGCAAACCGCCCTTAGCCACATTGCCGAAGTGAGCGGCTCATAAAACGTCTCAACAGTTGTCTGCCATTGAATCGCCGGATACTTCCAGCTGATGCCGAACTCAACCATCTCTTTGGCCGAGTCCTTTGCAAGAAGTTTCTCCATATTATTTCGGGCAACCTCAAAGGCCTGCATCTGCATCACCGAATCCGATGCCGAGGCTATACTGCGGTTGATAATGACCAGCACACTCGTACAGATAAAGGCCAGTATAATCAAAGCCGCCAGGGCCTCAGCCAGGCTAAAAGCCCTGTGATAAGCAGGCGTGCTTTGTGAGTTGCTTCTGCCGAGAAGCCGATTTTTTTTAAAATAAGATTTCATTTTCAGCCTTCGGTACTGTAAAAACAACATCACCCTCTTTAAGCACAACCATTCTATTCATCCGGTTGAGAACTACCGAATACGGCTGCTGCTCCTTATCGAAGAAGACAATTTTGCCGCCATACTGCCAGCCCGAATGCCCCGCCCTGAATTTTGCTATGCCGCTGTCGGTGTAGTCAAGGTCGTCAAACAAGACGTAAACTGCGATGCATTTGTCGCTGAAATCATTTTGAAGGATAATTTCTTCTTCCAGAACTTCCGACAAATCGGGCGAAGTAATCTGGCGCATCAAATAGCTCTGCTCTGTAAAATCGATAACGACTTCGTATCTTCTCTCGCTCTCTGCAGCCGCATTTACGGCCATCTGCATCGCCGAGACAAACTCCTGAATCTGTGCCCGGAACCTGTCTCTGCCGAGCAAACCGAAAAGACGCACCTGCACAAGCAGCACAAACATCGAAACTATCACGATAACCACTATCAACTCGGCTACCGTAAAGGCACGCTCTCTGCTGCCAATTGTCTTTAGCACATAGCGTTTAGCATATCCGGTATGCCTTAGCTTGTATTGGCTATCTGCCATCATCAACCCACCGTCTCTATATGCCGGCTATCATTCTTTTTTAGAAGGCATCCGTGCTGAGCAGGTCTTTATTATAGCCTTCACCACCTTCTTCCTTGTCGGCGCCATAACTTACGATTACAAATTCTTTTCCGCTCGGTGGAAACCGCTCATAGATAAATTCCTGACCCCAGGCATCTTTCGGAATTTCCGTGGTTTCAAGATAACCACCCGGCGGATAATTTATAACATCGCTTGGCTGTTCGATAAGCTCGGCGAGCCCCAGTTCCTCTGAAGGGTATCGGCCGGTGTCCATATAAAACTGGTTGACCAGAGTATGAAGCTCCTTCAGGTTGGCCTTGGTCGTTGTTACACGCGCCTGGTCTATCTTGTCAGAGACCTTCTTGGCAACCAGACCGAAGAGCAGACCGAGGATAATCAGCACAGCCATCAACTCAACCATCGTGAAACCTTTTCTCTTTCTACTTGTCCGTTTTGTTCCTGCCATATCAAAAACTCCTTATTAATCGTTCAAATTTTAACCGCTGAAATTTCCAGCATCGGCAATATCGTCGCATAGGCAATTGCTCCGACTATTGCGGCCATAATAATTATAATAATCGGCTCAATCGCAGCACTGAGCCGTTCAATGACTATGTCTGTCGATGCCTCAAGGTTGTCGCTGATATTTTTGAGCATTGTCTCCAGCTCCCCGCTTTTTTCTCCAACAGTAACCATATGGGCGATTGCGGGGTCGATTACACCGCTGTCCCGAAGCGGCGTTGCAATATCGGCACCGGCAAGAATTCTTTCTCGCGCCTGACTGACTGCCTGTCTCATAAGAGTGTTGCCGGTTACTTCAGAGACCACCCGAAGAGATTCGGCCATCGAAAGCCCCGAGCCGAGAAGTGTCGAGAGCGTCGAAGCAAAACGTGAAACGACGCGTTGTTTTACAAGAGGCCCGAACAACGGCAGAGACAATAAAATCCTGTCACGTAAATATGCGCCACGAACAGTTCCAAAAAAGCGCTTAATCGCCCATCCCAACCCGCAGATTATCGAAATAACCACCAACAGCCACCAGCTGCTCAACAGATAGCCGACGTTCATCAGTTTTTGGGTAATCCAGGGCAGCTCCTGGCCGGTCTTTACGATTTGCTCGCCTATCTTTGGGATAACCACAATCGTCAAAATCAGAATGACCGCAAGGCAAAACATAATCAGGATGGCAGGATACACCATTGCCGTGATGACCTTTGATTCAACCCGCTGACGTTTCTCCATAAAGCCCGCTATCGTCGCAAAGTTGGCCCCCAGCGAGCCGGTAACCTCACCCACTCGCACCATACTTACATATATCACGTCAAAATAATCGCTGTAATCCTTTAAGGCATCGGTGAATGATTCGCCGCTGACGACGCGGTCACGAATATCGACAAGTGCATTTTTGAACCGCACGTCAGAACTCTGCAGCGTAAGCACCGAAAGAGCTTCAGTCAGCTTAATGCCCGAATTAAGCAGTGTGGCCATCTGCTTGGTGAAATCTATCATCTGGCTCTTTCTGCCCTTTTTGAAAATCGAAAATAGTGCGGTCGTGCCCGCACCGGCGCTGCCCACCTCCGCAATCGATGTCGGGTGAACACCCCGCACTCTCAACTGTTTTCGTGCGGCATAAGCGCTCTCGGCGGTAACAGTTCCTTTGTTTTTCTTACCGCCTGCTGCTATTGCTGTATAATGATATCGTGGCATTTTTCGTATCTCGTATTTCGCATCTCGCATTTCGTATTTCGTATCCTGTTCGAGATACGCTTCACGATTCACGAGATACGTTTTACATAACGTCTGCCTGCGTAACCCTTAATACTTCAGAGATTGTCGTTGTTCCTGCGAGTACCTTTCTGGCGCCGTCCATTCGCAGTGTCTGCAGTCCCGCATTAAGAGCCGCCTTCTTTATAACGCCGGCGCTCCGCCTCTTGTATATCAGCTCTTGAATTTCTTCGTTAATCAGCATCAGCTCATAAACGCCGGTTCGTCCGCGATAGCCGGTCTGAAAACACCTGTCACATCCGGCACCGGTAAAGAATTTTCCACCCTGCCTGCCTGAAGAGGACAGTACCGCCTCGGGAGCGGCCAATCCAAGCTCCCTCAACTCGCGAGGCGTGGGTTCATACTTCTGCCGACAGTCAGGACAAACCTTTCGAACCAGCCGCTGTGCCATTATCGCAATCAGAGATGAGCTTACCAGATACGGCTCAACTCCTAAATCCAAAAGCCGGCTGACAGCTCCTGCAGCATCGTTGGTGTGCAGTGTACTGAAAACCAGATGCCCCGTCAGCGACGACTGTATCGCCATACGAGCCGTTTCAATATCGCGAACTTCACCAACCATTATTACATCGGGGTCCTGACGAAGAACATGCCGAAGTGACGTGGCAAAAGTCATCCCTTTCTTGCCGGCGACCTGCATCTGGCTTATGCCCTCAAGTTGATACTCGATAGGGTCTTCTATGGTCATAATGTTTTTCTCAGCCGAATTAAGCCGGTTCAGACAGGCGTAAAGAGTGGTGCTTTTGCCGCTTCCGGTCGGGCCGGTAACGAAAATGACTCCGTGCGTACGGCCGAGCAGAGCATCGAACTTTTTTAAGTCGTCCTCCCACAAACCCAGCTCGTTGAGCCCGAAAAGAGCGGTGCTTTTATCCAGCAGTCTCAGGACACTTCGTTCTCCGAAGCTTGTCGGCACCGTGCTGACGCGCAAATCCACTTCACGCTGTCCCAGGCGGACACTGCACCGGCCGTCCTGCGGCATCCGACGCTCGGCAATATCCATACCCGCCATAACCTTGATACGGGAGATAATCAACGGCAGAACGTTCCTGTTCAAACTCAGCGTGTCATATAAAATACCGTCAATGCGATAACGAATCTGAATCTTGGTCTCATACGGATGAACGTGAATATCACTGGCCCGCAGTTGCAACGCCCGAAAAAGAATGTCATTAACCAGCCGAATCACCGGCGGACGATTGACAACATCAAGCAGGTCGTCCGAGGTCGCAACTTCATCGACAAGCTGGTCGAGATTTTGCGAATCGAGCTCTTCAGCCACCTCTTCAATGACGGTTGTCCTCTGCTCATAGGCAATATCTATTGCAGCAGTAATGACTGTGCGTGTTGCGAACGCCGCCTTTACCGGCACCCCGAGCATCTTGGAAACGTTGTCCAGAATATCCACGTCCAGCGGCTTTGATAAAACCACAGTAAGTTCATCATTCTGAGAGTTCTGATTTGTTAAGCCGATAAGATAATGGTGCTGAGCATAGGTTGCCGGAATGGCTTCTATGAACTCGGCGGGGACATCTTTGGCCTGTATGTCAGCCAGAAATTCCTGACCGAGCGCGGCGGAAAAAAGTTTCAAAGCCTCTTCTTCGGTAAAATAAGGACAGCGAAGCAGGGCTTCATCTATCCTGTCTCCGCTCGTGTCGTTTTCGAGAAACTCAGCCAGTTTTGCCGAATCGACAAGAGCGGTGCGTTTAGCAGTTTGTATCAGTAAATCTTTCATTTAAAGTTGCCGGTATTTAATCTGCCACAGGCGGTCGGCTCCTGGTTTATTAACCGCTATTCTTTAAATACTGCACTTTCCAAGAAAATTGACGTTAGTTTAGCTCTTTAACAACTGATAC
>CAZMCN010000067.1:0-11605 GCA_964564845.1 uncultured Pirellulales bacterium
CCCTAATTGCCAATTACCAAACTAAATCCTGTTATCCTGATTTTCTGGTTTCCTACTCCCTAATCCCCTGATAACCTGCTCTCCTGGTTTCCTACCCCCTGCTCCCCTGATTCCCTGCTCCCCTTTTCCTATTTCCTTCGTGTCTTTCTGCCTTAGTGGCAATAAAAAATATAGACTGGGTCATTCTGAGTCCACCGTAGGCGGGCGAAGAATCTCAACAAAATCATCAATTATCAATCATCGATAATCAATGATTATGCCTGCGCAAATCGTTCGAATCGAACACGCAGGTATGCCGAAAAAAAGTGCGCATTTTTTGCAATTTTTGCCAATTTTTAGCCATTTTTCACAATTTGCTCAGAATGAGCTAACTCCATTATTGTAAAGGAGTTAAAAAATTTTTCAAAAAAATCCTAAAAACTAAATGTCCAAACACCCTCATAATTTCAGACATATCCTATCCACTAACAGGTGTGGTAAATAGCGCGTTTTTGGGGTTGGTGGGGTGGTTATTTGATTAGTCAAGCCAGAGCCCTAAAGCAATAAAAAAGGTCGTTAAAACAACAAGAACGATGATAACCTCCCAAAAAGGATGCTCTTTTGAAAATTTCCTCGTTCTCATTATCAGGCCATAGCTCTCGGGCTTATGCATATGACACCGCCATTCTTTTATTTCCGGCTTTACCTGCATTTTCCAGTCTTTTCGCCAAAAAACACTCATCAAAAATCAAATCAATCTCTATTTATATACGGCTATTTTGAGGATTCAGGTTAATTTTTTTGCGATTAAATATTCGCCTGCCTGTCAGTTTGGCGTATTGGGTTTGCGAAAAGTTGCCAAAATTGGCATAATCGGCAGTTGAAAATGGTGGTCTGAGCCGGGTGAGGTGTAATTTATGCAAGTTACAACCACCTATAATAAAAGCATTTAGGAGAAACGAAGCTTAAATCGGCCAGTGCGGGGCTAAAAGCTGGTATCTGATTTGCATATCTGGTATAAATTACGGGAAAAACACAAAGAAAAAGGCAGGACACAAAGATTTAAGAAAAAGAGTCGGTGTTTAATTAACAGGAAATTAGCAAATGAACCCTATTTAAGGAGAGCATAAATTATGGCAGTTAAAGAATTAGCATTTGAATCCGAGGCAAGGGCGGGTCTGCTTGCGGGCGTTGAAAAACTATCGGCAGCAGTCAAATCAACCCTCGGACCGAGAGGTCGAAACGCAATTATCGATAAAAGCTGGGGTGGGCCTACCGTAACCAAAGACGGTGTAACGGTAGCGGAAGAAATCGACCTTGTCGATAAAAACGAAAATCTTGGCGCAAAACTGGTACGAGAAGCGGCGAGCAAGACGTCAAAAATCGCCGGCGACGGCACAACAACGGCTACAGTGCTTACCGAAGCGATGTTCAAAGAAGCATATCGAAACCTTGCAGCGGGCGCAGATGCTATGGCACTTGCGCGTGGGATGCATAGGGCCGCCAAAACGGTAACCGACAATCTTGCCAAACTGGCAAAACCGGTGGATATCACCAAGGCCGACGACATAATCAACATCGCTGCGGTATCAGCCAACAATGACAGAGAAGTCGGCAAGATTATGGCTGACGCCTTTCAGCGTGTCGGCAAAGACGGCGTGATTACCATCGAAGAAGGCAAAAGCCTTGATACAACAGTTGATTTTGTCGAAGGGATGCAGTTCGACCGCGGGTATTTATCGCCACATTTCATAACCGATGTGGACAATATGGTCTGCGAACTGGAAAAGCCGTATATACTGGTTTATGAGGAGAAAATCAGTAACGTTGCCAAGTTTGTGCCGCTGCTGGAAAAAGTTGCAAAAAGCAAACGGTCTTTACTGGTTATCGCCGAAGATGTCGAAAGCGAAGTGCTGGCGACACTGGTGGTCAATAAGCTAAAAGGCATCATCGCAGTCGCAGCGGTAAAGGCACCGGGCTATGGCGACCGCAGAAAAGCGATGCTGGCCGACATCGCCACTCTGACGGGAGCAGAGCCGATTTTCAAGGACCTCGGTATCGAACTGGAAAATATCAGCACTGACCAGCTTGGACAAGCTAAAAAAGTAACCATCGACAATGATACGACGATTATTGTCGAAGGGGCCGGCAGCAGCAAAGCTATCAGCGGCAGAATCAAACAAATCCAAAGCGAAATTGAAACCACAACCAGCGATTACGACCGGGAGAAACTTCAGGAACGATTGGCCAAACTTACCGGCGGTGTGGCTCAAATCAACGTCGGGGCTGCAAGTGAAGCTGAAATGAAAGAGAAAAAGGCGCGGATTGAAGACGCCCTGCACTCTACCAGAGCAGCAATTGAAGAAGGTATCGTGCCGGGCGGCGGTGTGGCACTAATCCGCTGTATCGATGCAGCCAAGAAATTAAAACTTTCCGGTGATGAGCAAACAGGAGCTGATATCGTTGCCAAGGCACTTACAATGCCCTGCTATTACATTGCCGACAACGCCGGAGCGACGGCGAACCTCGTGGTCAATAAAGTTGTGCAAGGCAAAGGTGGGTTCGGCTATAACGCCGACACAGACAAATATGAAGACCTGCTGGAGGCAGGCGTGAGCGACCCGGTCAAGGTAACACGAATCGCTCTGCAAAACGCTGTAAGTATAGCGGCTCTTCTTTTGACCACCGATTGTCTTGTTACCGAAAAGCCCAAGGAAAAAGAAGAAGGCCCAAGCGGTATGGGCGGCGGTATGGGCGGCGGTATGGGCGGTATGGGCGGTATGGGCGGCGGAATGGGCGGTATGGGCGGCGGAATGGGCGGTATGGGCGGTATGAATATGATGTAAAACCGTTCTAATCAGCAAAAGCTAATTAAAGCTGAAGGAGTTTTTAATGGCACTATCAAAAAAGATGTTAAAACCTGTAGTTTTGCTGGTATTGGGCTTTATTATTGCGTTTGGGGCCACCCCGTGCACCACTATTATGGCCATAAATAAAGAGCAGGGACAAGGTTATCTGGACGCTGACGGCAACTGGATAGAGACCGAGCAGCAGAAAGATACGCGAATGGCGTGGTGGCGCCAGGCAAGGTTCGGGATGTTCATCCACTGGGGGATTTATGCGGTTCCGGCGGGTGAATGGAAAGGCCAGCAGGATAAAGGATTAGGTGAATGGATTCAGCTCCATTTTAAGATTCCGGTAAAAGAATATGAAAAGCTTGCGGAACAGTTCAATCCGGTCAAGTACGATGCGGAAGAATGGGTGAAACTTGCCAAGGCTGCGGGGATGAAATACATTGTAATTACCTCGAAGCACCACGACGGTTTTGCGATGTATCATTCCAAGGTGAGCAAGTTCAACGTAGTAGATGCCACGCCATTCGGGCGGGATGTAATAGCAGAATTGGCCCAGGCCTGTAAGAAACACGACATTCGTCTTGGCTTCTACTACAGCCAATCGCAGGACTGGCATGAGCCGGACGCATATATGAACTACTGGGACTTTCCTGACAACCTTGACAAGTCGCCCGAGAAATATCAAAAAACCGAGAAAGGTAAAAGGCGCAGCTGGATAAGGACGACTTTTCCAAACTATATGAAGAGGAAGGGCCTGCCGCAGGTTCGTGAGATATTGACGCAGTACGGTCCGATTTGTTTGATATGGTACGACACGCCGCGGGCGATAACAAAGGAGCAGAGTATGGAATTTGTTAATCAGGTGCGTCGATTACAGCCTGACTGTCTGATAAGTAGTCGCGTGGGTCACGGTTTAGGCGATTATGGCTCGACGGGTGACAACAAAATTCCAGGTTCGCGAAGGATTGGCGACTGGGAAACACCAGCAACAATAAACAAGACGTGGGGCTATAAGAAAAACGATACGAACTGGAAGAGCGCCAAACAAATAACGCATAATCTTGTTGATATCGCAAGTAAGGGGGGAAATTATCTTCTAAATGTCGGGCCTACGGCTGAGGGAGTTATCCCTGAGGCATCGGTGAATATCCTGCGAGAGGTTGGCAGTTGGATGGACAAAAACAGCGATAGCATTTACGGGACAGTTGCCAGTCCGTTAGGGAAACTTCCCTGGGGTCGATGCACCACCAAGACCGGCAAGGTCTATCTGCATGTTTTCGACTGGCCAACGGATGGTAAACTGGAAGTAGTCGGGCTGACAAATAAACTTAAAAAGGCTTATCTGCTTGCCGATGAAACTAAACTGCCGGCTACACAGCAAGGTGATAAAATTGTTGTGAACCTACCCAAAAAATGCCCGGACAGTATTGACACAGTGGTTGTTCTGGCAATTGACGGCGATGCGAAAATCAGCAAGACTGAGCAAGTCGGCAATACCGATATACTGCGGGCGGGTAAATATGCGCTATCGATTGAACCGGATGCGAGAGTCAAGACTTCGGCGATAAATTTAAAGTCGGTAAAACTTTGGCCAATGTAAAAATAAACAAGGTGATTTCGACATTCGTTTGAAATGAAGAGTTAAGAAGTAAAAGCAAAGTGGATAAAGGAGACAGTTATGAAACTAAGACCTTTAGATGACGGCGTAGTAATAAAACAATTGGAAGCAGAAGAAAAAACGTCCGGAGGGATAATTCTCCCCGACACGGCCAAAGAAAAACCACAAATCGGCAAAGTAGTCGCCACCGGGCCCGGCAAACTGCTCGAAGAGGGCAAACGCAGCAAAATGAGTGTAAAGAAAAACGACGAGGTCATCTACGCAAAATACATAGGAAGTGACGTTGAAATCGAAGGCGAAAAATATGTGATTCTCAAGGAAAGTGACATCCTTGGAGTTGTTGAAAAGTAAGCAGTCTGAAAACTACAAATTAAAAGGTGATAACTAAAAACTTAAAGAGGTAAGAAAAAAATGGCAAAACAATTAATGTTTGACGATACGGCACGAGTACAACTTAAAGACGGTTTGTCGCAACTGGCTGATGCGGTCAAAGTCACCCTCGGCCCGACCGGCAAAAACGTTATCTTGCACAAGAGCTGGGGCTCACCAAAAGTAACCAAAGACGGCGTTTCGGTCAGCAAGGAAATAGAGCTGCCTGAGCCGTTCAAAAATATGGGCGCCAAGATGGTCAACGAGGTTGCCAGCAAGACCAGCGACGTTGTGGGTGACGGCACAACGACATCAACAGTACTTGCTGAAGCGATTTATACCGAAGGGCTACGGCACGTCACAGCCGGCTCAAATCCGATGGCCATTCAACGGGGCATCAACAAAGCCGCTGAAGCTGTTACGAAATTTATCGATTCGGTCAGTGTTCCTGTAAAAGGCCATAGTGACATTGCAAAGGTCGCAACCATCAGCGCAAACAACAACCCTGAGGTCGGTGAAATCCTGGCAAAGGCGATGGATAAGGTCGGCAGAGAAGGTGTCATCGAAATTGAAGAAGGCAAAGGGATGGAAAATGAACTGACCGTTGTCAAAGGTATGCAGTTCGACAGGGGATATATATCGCCCTATTTTATGACCAATCCCGAGACGCTCGATGCGGTTCTTGAAGATGCCTATATTCTGCTGCACGAAAAGAAGATAAGCAATGTTCGTGAGCTTATCGGACTGCTTGAGAAAACAGCCCAGGTAGCCAGGCCTTTGTTGATTATTGCCGAAGACGTCGAGGGCGAAGCGCTGGCGGCATTGGTAATCAATCGTCTGCAGGGAGTATTGAAGGTCTGTGCCGTGAAAGCTCCGGGTTTTGGCGACCGGAGAAAAGCTATGCTCGCTGACATAGCGGTATTGACCGGCGGACAGGTAATCAGCGAAGATTTAGGCATCAAGCTGGAAAAAGTCGAGCTTTCGCAGTTAGGCCAAGCCAAAAAAATCGTTATCAGTAAGGAAACAACGACAATAATTGAAGGGGCCGGGAAAAAGAAAGATATCGACGGCCGGTGCGGGCAAATACGCAGCCAAATTGAAAAGACAACGAGCGATTACGACCGTGAGAAGCTGCAGGAGAGACTTGCAAAACTTACCGGCGGAGTGGCCCGTTTAAAAGCGGGTGCGGCAACGGAGACGGAAATGAAGGAACGCAAAGACCTTCTGGAAGATGCGCTGCACGCAACGCGAGCGGCGACTGAAGAAGGTATCGTTATCGGCGGCGGAGTCGTATTTCTGCGAGCCATCAGCCAAGTTGAAAAGGCCAAAGCAAAAGCCAAAGGCGACGAAAAAATCGGTTTTGATATTGTAAGCAGAGCCCTTAAAGCGCCGACTATGCAAATCGCAAACAACTCAGGCGACCAGGGTGACGTTGTCGTCGCCGAACTTCTCGAGAAACTGCAGCAAGATAAGAACATCGGTTACGACGCCAATACGGGTAAGTTCGTCAATATGTTCAAGGCCGGCATTATCGACCCGGCAAAAGTGGCGAGAACCGCACTGGAAATGGCGGCTTCGGTGGCAGGATTAATGTTAACCACCAGCGTGTTAGTAACCGAACTAAAAGATAAGGACGAAGAGCCGATACCAGGCGCAGTAAGATAAATTGGATATCAGAGTATCAGGGAATCAGGGTGTGGGATACCAGGAATCAGGATATCAGGTTAGACAAGTAAAAGAGCCGCGACCGTAAGAGCAGACAATTTGAATTTATACAAGAGACTATGGCTAAACGGGATTATTACGAAGTTCTGGGAGTAGGCAAGAGCGCCTCGGCCGATGATATAAAACGTGCGTACCGGCGAATGGCGATGAAGTATCATCCCGACAAGAACCCGGACGATAAAGATGCCGAGACCAGGTTCAAGGAATGTGCCGAGGCGTACGAGGTCCTAAGCGACCCTGAAAAGCGGCGGCGTTACGACCAGTTCGGGCACGAAGGTCTTCGCGGAATGGGTATGCGCGATTATAGTCATATGAGGTGGCAGGATATCGGCAGTATTTTCGAAGACATTTTCGGGTTCGGTGACTTTGCCGATTTGTTTGGTATGGGAGGACGCAGGCGAACAAGACGTACGGGGCCCACACGCGGGTACGATTTGGAGACCTCGGTTGAACTTACGCTAAACGACATCGCCAAAGGGGCTGAAAAGACCATTGAGTTTACACGTCAGGATTTATGCGAGGAATGCAGAGGCAGCGGCTGTGCCAAAGGCTCAACGCCCGGCAAATGTCCCTCCTGCAACGGAAGCGGCCAAGTATCAAGGGGCGGCGGCCTTTTCCAGATGATTTCGACCTGTCCACAATGCAGAGGCAGTGGGCAGGTTGTTACGAACCCCTGTAAAAAATGTAAAGGTACCGGAAGAGTTCCGAAAAAAAGAATCGTCAGTGTCAAGATTCCGCCGGGCGTTCACGAAGGCCAGGGCATCAGGGTCGGGGGCGAGGGCGAACCAGGCCGAGGCGGAGGGCACAGAGGTGACCTCTACTGCTACGTCAGGATAAGGCCGCACGAATTCCTGCAGCGTGACGGCAACGACCTTATTGCCGTTGTTCCGGTAAGTTTTACGCAGGCGGCTTTGGGCGCTACGATTGACGTTCCGAGTCTGGATGGTATGAAACAATTAAAAGTTCCGCCGGGCACACAATATGGAAATATATTCAGAATAAAGGGACAGGGCCTGCCTGATATGCGAACACGGCGAACCGGCGACCAACTCGTGCAAATCATTATCGAGACTCCCACGAAATTAAATACAAAACAACAGGAGCTGCTTCGGGAATTCGCAAAAACCGAGAACAAAAGAGTTTCACCAAAAGTTAAAAGTTTCTTTGAGAAGCTAAAGAAAAATTTCGGCAACAGTCAATGAAAGACAAGAAAAAAGAAAAACCAAAAGTGCAAAAGACAGCCCAGTCGAACGACAAAGCCGGCGAAGGGCTTCGGGGGCTAATAGAAGATTTGCAAAAAGAAAAAGACGAGCTTTTCGGACAACTGCAGCGAGTCAGCGCCGACTATGCAAATTTCCAAAAACGTGCTTCAAAACAAAATGCCGATGCGATTACTTACGAAAAGGAAAGAATAATAAAGACGCTGCTTCCGGCGCTGGACAATTTTGAACATACTCTGCAAAATGCGCACACGGCTGAGAATGTCGATGTCCTTATCAAAGGTGTTCAAATTGTTTATGACCAGTTGGTCGATATCCTAAAATCTCATGATGTCGAACAAATAAAGGCGTTGGGCGAAAACTTTGACCCTGCGCTGCATCAGGCGATGATGCAAAGGCACGAGGCCGATAAAGAAGAAAATATTGTTCTGGAAGAGTTTCAGACTGGTTATACGCTCAACGGGCGCGTTATTCGGCCAAGCAAAGTTATCGTCAACAAACAGCCTCCGGAGCAAACGGACGAGCCGGAGCAAACAACAGATACACAGTAATTATTATGCCTACCTACGACTATATATGTGAAAATTGCGGATATGAATTCGAGCGGTTTCAGTCGATAACGGCCCGGCCGCTGCGTAAATGCCCACAGTGCGGCAGAAGAGCATTGAAAAGACTTATAGGGGCCGGTGCCGGCGTAATCTTCAAAGGCGAAGGTTTCTATGAAACCGATTACAGAAGCGAAGACTATAAGAAAAGTAAAGAAAAAGAGAAAAGCACCGCTGACACGAGCGCAGCCGAAAGCAAAGATAAAAAAAACAGCGCTCAAACCAAGCCAGGCAAGAAAGACAAGAAGAAATCAGCTTAAACTGCAACTGCTTGATAATAAAAAATGATATAGCCACAAAGGTGGCAAGACACGGAGGGAATATCGAATAGCTCTCCGTTAGTCCGCTTGGGGACGCCTGACGGCGGAGTCCATAGGACTGCCACAGGTAATGAATAACGAATATCGAATAATGAATTATGAATAAGGAGTAGCGCATAGCGTATAGCAAACAAGTTATGGCTGTGAGCAGTCAGGAGGCCAAGCGCTTTTTGACAGCAGCTTTTATTCTGTTTAAGACTTCAAGTAAGGTTTTGCGCGGGCAGCCGAAATTGAGTCTTATGAAGCCGTCGCTATGAAACTCTCTTCCATCCTACATTCCAACGCCGGCGTTTTTAAAAAGCGGCAGGGGCAGGAAGTTTTAACTTTCTTGTATCAATCCAGGCTAAAAAAGTTGCTTCTACGTGGTCCATAGAAAGAGCCGGAATTTCCTCGTTAATATACCTTGTAACGAGGTCCCTGTTTTGTCGCAGATATTCGAGCAACTCTTCTCTCCTGTCGCTGCACTGAGTATAAGCAGTAAGAGTTGCTGTAAAACCGAGGATGCCCATACGAGAGATTATTTCCGTTTTTTTTGCCAGGAACTTCCTTCTGATTTTTTCATTCGGGATTATCACATATCCACAATTAAGCCCGCCGAAATTGTACGTTTTGCAGAAAGACATAAAAGTTATCGTATTGTCTGCGACCTTGTCACTTAAAGTCGCTATCGGGATATGGTTTTTTCGTCGAGGATTAAGTCGCAGAAAATTTCGTCGGAGCAGATGATAATATTGTTTTTGAGGCAGATTTCGGCAACAGCTTCCAATTCTTCCTTTTTGTAAACCCTTCCGACAGGATTGTGCGGACTGCACAACATAACCAATTTTGTTTTCGGTGATATTGCCTGTTCAAATTTGCCAGTTAGATGATTTTTAAAAATTGTGTGTATTCTACGGTCTTTAACAGCTCAAATAACGTTACTATCGGGATTTTGAGGATTTTTGCGGCTGTGATGAGAATCCGGATGTTGTTAAATAAAGCGTTCCTGTGATTCATCAATTGGGCTAATCTTCCCGGGACGTCAACAATCACCAGAGAGCACGGTTGTATATCAAGCATATCTTATCAGTTACCTGTAACCACGATGGTCAGATGTACGTTTTTTTCATCTTCGATTTGAGCGTCTGCCTTCTTAATCGTTTTCTGGCTTGAAGTCAGGCGTGGTTTGGGTATGGCTGTCGGAGTTGTACTTTCATCCTCGAGGAGAGCCAACTCTCTGTGCGGTAACAGTCCCTCAAGTCTGTTGAGGACGGCAAAATCCTTTGCCATTTGTATTGTCGCTTCGAGACTATCCTGCTTAACGATTTCGGCAATCTGCTCTGTAGCCACTGCGTCAACTGTGATATATTCACCCTCCTGTTCGGTCTCAATCGAGAACACAGCCGAATTAAATCTGCCCCAAACAATTTTCAAATCGGCCAAAAGTGAGGCAAGTTTTTGCCGGCTGCAACTGACGGCATATATTCTTTTATCGGTCTTTTTTGCGGGGATGTTGTAAGCCGAAATGCCATTATCCTCAATAGCCCTGCTGACAACTGCATCGGCGGCAAACAAGTTATTGGTGGTCAATTCAAGCCGACAATCAAATTCGACAGGAGTAGTTTGAGGGACAGATTTATCAGCCACGGTCGCTAATGTAGGTTGCGGTTTTTCGACTTTAACATCAAGCATAGCCGGTTTTTGCCCGTAGGCAACAATCGGCTCTTTTGTAACGGTTTCTGTTGCGACAATCGAGTAAATAACCGCCGCTAAAACGGCAACCAGAGCAATCATAGCTGCGGCAGAGACAATCCTGCGAAGCAATAAATGCCTGGCACCGATGCGCCGGTCAAAATGTTCGGGCGACCCGGAGAGTGATGTTCTTCTTTCCAGCGAAGTTTTTATATCCTCGAGCATTCCAACAGGAGCTTCTTCAAAAGGCAAAGAGCTGACGAGAATTTTACATTTCTTAAGTTCTTTGAGCCTCTGGGCAACCTGCTCATTGTGCGCAACAAGGCGTTGAACCTCGGTCTGCTGCCTTTCTGTCAATTCATCATCGATGAAGCTATTGAGCAATTCGTCGATATTTTCTTTCTCTTTCATTGCAAAACCGCCTCCAAAAACTCTCTCAGACTGCTTCTGGCTCTGCTGAGTCTGCTTTTAACCGTTCCCAATTCGATATTGAGGACCTGTGCAATATGAGCATAATTCATACCTTCGACATCCCGCAGAACGATTATCGTCCTATGGTCATCATCCAGTTTCATCAGCGCTTTGAGCACTAATTCGCCAAGTTCTTTTTCCTGAAGCACCCTTTCAGGGTTAGGCGAACGAGCATCAGTCAAAAACTCCTTCAATGCTTTTTTGGCCTGCTTATTGCTTCCATTGTTTTGAGCATCCAGGCTTTTAAATGTAAGTCGAACGTTTCTTTTGCAGTAATTCAAAGTCAGATTGACGGCTATTCTAAAAGCCCAGGTGTAAAAGCTGCTTCTGCCTTCAAATTTATCTATGCTCTCTATTACTTTGACAAACGTTTCCTGCGTAAGTTCCGCGGCATCATCAACATTTGCGCAAATTTTCAAAATGGTGTTATATATGCGATTCTGATACTTAACTATGAGTCGTTCCATCGCTGCAGAATCGCCTTCGCGGCACAGCTCAACCAGCACAGTATCATCAATATTGGCCATGGACGTCTTTGACTGCACGTCTTTTCTCCTTTATTAGACCGACACCGCCTCTAAAAGTTCCTGATGAACCGTTAAAAAATGAGGCTAACCGAAGGATATAATCGCAGATTAGGCCTTTTTGGTCAATTTAATTTAAATAAGCGTGGAAATATAAGAGATAATCGTGCTTTTTGGATTAGTGCTATCTTAGCTGTACTTTCCAAGAAAATTGACGTTAGTTTAGCTCTTTAACAACTGATACGGTA
>CAZMCN010000068.1:0-11557 GCA_964564845.1 uncultured Pirellulales bacterium
CAAGCACGGCAGCAAGGAGGCACGTGATATATGGGATTCGCGGATACCACAGTTTGCGCTCGGAGATATTTGCATTATCCGGCCGACCGAAGCGAGTCAGATACACCAAACCAAACAGCACGATTGCTGCAAATAGGTAATATTTTAGTCCTGTCGAGTGATGGGAAAGGATATGTGTAGTCGCATGATCCAGTTGCTCCTGAGAAATCCCCAATTTGTTAAGAGGTTTTTTCTTCGGCGTGTCCAGTGGTAAGGCAAGTTCACGTGCCAGCCCCTTACCGGTAACATCCAGTTTTGGGGCGATTTCATTTATGCTCATACTAATCGTGAATTGGTTTCTTGCCTGACTGGGCCTGTCAGGTTCATATAATATACCAAGAACGCTAATTAAAAGCACCGTTACTACGCCCGCGATGAACCATATTTTTTGTTGTGTCGATAGTTTGGTCAGATAGGTATAGACCATTGTATTGATTCTTTAATTCTTTTAGAATAGTGTATTGCCCCTATAAAATTGTATATTCTTGGTTGTCTACTCCGCTGAGCTTAATTTCCACTAGCATATCAAACCTGTCTTGCAAAATAAGATTTTCAATTTTTGTGTTGTCCGCGGCCGGTGTTAGTGTGGTTAGTTAAAAAACAGCTTAAATTTTCAAGGTTCTTCTTCTTTGGTCTCTTCGACGAGACCCTGTTCGAGCTTGCGGGCATATTCAACACAATATTTGGCCCAGGGCCTGGCTTTGAGCCGAGCAACAGCTATCGGTTTGTCGGTAGCTATACATATACCATAGGTGCCCTGCTCGATACGCTCCAGTGCCTCGTCAATTTCCCGAAGTAATTTTCTTTCGCTGTCCAATAATCCTAAAGCAAATTCCTGCTCGTAGTTATCTGTCCCAATATCTGCCATATGAATCGGCATACTTGAGAGGTCACCGCTTGCATCGAGTCGGGATTTTTTAAGGGCTTCGTTGTGCATTTCAGTTACGTCACCAATAATCTCGTGGCGTTTTTCCAGCAGCATTTGCTTGAAACGTTCAATGTCGGCGGCACTTAAATGTTTTTTCTTTGCCTTGCCTGAGCTTGTTTTTTCACTGGATGCCTTTTTACGTTTTTGTGCCACTTTTACCCTTGCCTTTCTTACACCATCATTTACTACTTAGCCCTTCTTAAGTCGGCTGTAAGGAACAGTATTATAACAAATTATTCTATATTGTGTACAGTACTTATGTTCATCAAAGTTGCAAAATCGAGTGCTAAAAGTATAGCGATGCAATCAAATTATTCAAGATAATTTGCTAATATCGTAAATTTCTACAAAAAAAGATAAAGTGAACCCGGGGGAGGTTATTTCGGTTGCTCACTACTGGGATTTGGAGGAGTTATTTGGCCATCTTTGGCTAATCTGCCTAAAGGCAGGAAGAATTTTTCCCGTCCAACCCTGCCTGTAAATGTCCTGACGCCAAATACCTTTTCAATATGTTTCGTGGAGAAAACCTCCTTCGCTTCTCCGTGATGGTAGTTACTCCGGACCTCAAGAAGCAGAACAACATCTGCATACTGGGCGGCCAGATTAACATCGTGTGTTACAGCCACAATGGTTTTTCCTTTTTCAAGTTGTGCGGCTTTTAACAAATCGTATATGCCAACCTGATGTTTCAAGTCCAGAAAGCTTGTCGGCTCATCCAGAAGCAGGATAGCCGTGTTTTGTGCAAGCGCCCTTGCAATGAAAACTCTTTGTCTTTCACCGCCACTCAGGTTACCGAGCAGCCGGGAAGAAAACTGTGCCGTGTCGGTTGCCTCAAGAGCTTCGTTGACTATTTTTCTGTCGGCCCTGCTTTCAAATCCCATTTGACCGAAATAAGTGGTTCTTGCCATCATTACCGTATCGAATACCGAAAAACCAAACACCGGCACAAATTCCTGTCGTACAACCGCCACTTTTTTGGCAAGGGTTTTTGGGCCGTAGGATTTTATCGGGGAGCCGTCAATCCGAATTGTTCCCGATTTTGATTTTAGCACGGCGCACAGCAGATTGAGCAGTGTACTTTTACCTGCTCCGTTCGGGCCGGCAATTGCCAGGAAAGAGCCGCTCTCGACTTCAAAGCTGAGGTCATCAAGAACCGGGCTTTTGGAATATCCGAAACTCAAATTGCTGACTTCTATAACATTCATTTGCCTAACCAGCCAACCTTGTGTGTGTGTTTAACCAGCAGCACCAGGAAAAAAGGCCCGCCCACAATAGCTGTAACCACACCGACCGGCAACTGCGCGGGGGCAACGATAATGCGTGCCAGCGTATCAGCAGCCACCAGGAATATCGCGCCAACAATTCCGCTAAGCGGAAGCAACTGTCGATGGTCGGGGCCAAATACCAGTCTGACGCCGTGCGGAACAATCAATCCGACGAACCCTATCAGGCCGCTCAAGCTGACAGCAACAGCGGTTATGAAAGCTGCGGCTGCAAAAGCAATCGTCTGGATTGCAGTGACGTTTACCCCCATATTCCTGGCATCGTCCTGGCCGAAACTGATGACATTCAACTGTGGACTAATGTAAAATAATGCCAATATTCCGGCGGCTACAGCACCGGCACTGAGCCAGAGCACAAAAAAATCTTCTTCCGCCATATTGCCCATCAGCCAGAATATCGTTGAATGTACCTGCTCGGATTTTGCCACCGACGTCAGGAACATAATCACCGCTGAAAAGAATGCATTGACCACGACACCTGCCAGCAGCAGTCCTGTTATATGTGATTTGCCGGTCAATCGCCCGATAAACCACACGAGCCAAATTGTCCCCATCGCCCCTGCAAATGCGAAAACTGCTATCGGTGACCGTCCCCAAAATACCCAGTTTAATCCACTGAGCACAGCGATGATTGCCCCTAATCCTGCCCCGCTGGATATGCCAAGTATATATGGGTCAGCAAGAGGGTTGCGCAATATGGCCTGGAAAACGACACCGGCACATGCCAGGGCGGCACCAACTATTACTGCCAGGATAATGCGAGGCAATCTGACGCTGACAAAAATTTCATAATCAGGATTGACCAACTCCTGTGGGCCGGTTGAACCGAATACCTTTCTCAGTGAAACTCTTTCGGTGCCCATCAGAGAGCAAAGGAACATCACTACCACAAGCAGAGTAAGTGCCAATGTGACTGTCACAATCAGTTTTTTTGCTGTCAGTGATTTGTCCATTATTTTTTGTTCTCAAACAACTCAGGCCTTAAACATCGGGCAATGGTTTCTATCCCTTCATACAGTCTCGGCCCAAGGCGTGAGACAGTATCGCCGTCGATAACGTAAATTCTTTCGTTTATTACAGCCGGCGTATTCTTAAATCTGCTCCAGTACCGAAGTGCACCGGCTTGTTGTCCCGATATCTCTTTCTGTCCCATTGCCGCCTCAATTATAACGTCGGCATTACAGGCGTAAACCTGCTCAGAGGCGATTGGCGGATATTTATGCACCGTTGGGGCGATAGCATTTTCACCGCCGGCCAGTTCAATCATCTCGTTAACGAATGTGTCCCTGCCTGCCACTCGTAACGGCTCTCTCTGAACGACATACAGCACCCTGACCTTGCCGCCTGTGCCGGCCAAAGATGAGAGGTTATCCAGTTTTTTTCTGATACTTGAGACAAGTTCGTCTGCCTGTTGCCGGCTGTCGGTTGCAGTCCCGATTTTCTCGACCGCATCAAAAAAATCGCCGACCTTTTCAATATTTACTGTCAGGCATTTATAGCCTATTCGTTTCAGCCGATGGGCAATATTTCTTTGGCGGTCAAATCCGAGCGTAATTACCAAATCCGGTCTGGCAGCTATTACCGCTTCGATATTCGGCTGCCAAAAGGTCCCGAGCTTTGGCTTCTTTGCTGCGGCAGGCGGATAATTGCATTGGAGGGTTACGCCTACGATTTTATCGCCCAGGCCGAGGGCAAAAAGTATTTCTGTAAGACTCGGAGCAGTAGAGACAATTCTGTTGATATTATCCGGTGTGGGTATGTGCGTGCTTTGGTGGTGGCGGGAGTTGAAGATAGCAAATCCTGCGCAGCTCCAGCACAAGGTTATCAGCAGTAACCACCACCATTTATTCATCAGGTTCTCTTAAACTGCTTTTGAAGTTCGGCTATAGAGAATTTTATTGTCGTGGGCCTGCCGTGCGGACAGCGACTCGGCAATTCGAGGATTTCTCTGTCGGCGAGCAACTTTTCTATCTCACTGTCATTTAGCTTTTGCCCGGCTTTGATTGCCGCTTTGCAGGCGGCCATATTCAGGACTTCATCGAGCATTCTTTCATGGTCGGAAGCAGCATTTTTATCTTTGAGCAAATCGATTAAATCCCGCACGAAATCAAGCGGCTCAGCCTTTGCCAGTAGTGTAGGAAATGCCTGGATGGCCATTGTCTGCGGGCCGAATGGGGCAAGCTCGATTCCTAATTTTTCAATCAATTCGGCATTGGTTCTAAGTAACTCAGCCTGGGCATCGGTCAGCTCAAAACTCTCAGGTATCAGCAGTTTCTGTGATTCGAGTCTGCTTTGTTGTATTCGTCGTCGCAGCTCTTCGTATATTATTCGTTCGTGCAGTGCGTGCTGGTCGATAATGACAAATCCTTCGTCGGTTTGTGCGACAATAAAGCTGTCGTGGATTTGGATGGCGTTAAGCGGCCTGGTTTTTACAGCGGTTGTCTCTCTTCCTGTTGCCGCAAAATGCTTTCCTGTGTCGTCTATACTGGTGCTGCCCGGTATGGCAGCTGCAGCAGCTGTCCGTCTAAATCCTAATTGCTGTTGTGTTTGAACCGGTTTATGTTTTTCGAAAAACTCGGCCATCGCATCTGCAATTTTTTGGCTTCTATGCTGCGTTGCGGTGGTGTCCTGATGTACACTTCTCGGCAGCCTAACATCCATATCGAAATCTGTCGCTAAAAGTTTTTCCCGCAGTGCACCGAGGATTTGTGAATGAACCAGATTGGAGTTATAAAAGCGTACCTCGATTTTTGTGGGATGGACATTCACATCCACGTCCTCATAGGGCATCCGGACAAACAAAAAGATAACAGGGTATCTGTTCGGCTCAAGGTAGCCGCGGTATGCTTCTTTGATTGCGTGCGAGATGAATTTGTCACGGATGAATCGGCCGTTTAGAAATATATATTGATATTTGTTGTTTGCTCTTGAGATATTGGGTCTGCCCAACAGTGCATAAATATATATTCCTTTCTCGCTGCTTTCGCTTTCAATCAGATTGTCAGAGATTTCGGCAGAGAACAGTTCTGTTATGCGTTGCCGAAGACTTTCTTTGCCCGGCAGTCTATAAAGCTCTCGTCCATTCGTTATCAGCGTCATATCCAAATCACAGTTTGCCAGTGTGATTCGTGTGAAGTGCTCGGTGATGTGTCCTGCTTCGGTGTTGGCGGTTTTGAGGAATTTGCGTCTGGCCGGCAGCTTATAAAAAATGTCTCTTACCTGGATTGCCGTGCCGTAATCTGCGCTGCAGGGGCTAAGGGCACTTTTTTGGCCACAATCAATCTCTATACAACTTCCGGCATCTGAGCCCTTAGTTCTGCTTACAGCCTTGACTTTTGCCACTGAGGCGATACTTGCTAATGCTTCGCCTCTAAAGCCGAGGGTGGATATGCCGTGAAGGTCTTTGCTGGTTTCAATCTTGCTTGTGGTGTGGGGTTCAAAAGCCCTGGCCAAATCTTCGCCTTCGAGTCCGCAGCCGTCATCAGCAACGGAGATTAATTTTCGGCCGCCATCTTCGATGGAAACGGTGATTTTTGCGGCGCCTGCATCGATACTGTTTTCCAGCAGTTCCTTGACCACATTGGCGGGCCTTTCAATTACCTCGCCGGCGGCAATCATATTAATCATATTTTGGTCAAGGACGACTATCCGGCCCATTATTCTCTCCCGCCCCCGTATCGAATGATTACTGATTATTTTCTATTTATTATCTTCGGGGTCTTTTCGTCTCGTTGGTAATCAATTATTAATTTTTCAGCAGGCTTTTTCCGGTCATCTCTTTTGGCTGCGGCAGAGACATCATCTCCAGGAATGTCGGCCCTACGTCGGCCAGCCTTCCGCCCTGCCGCAGCTTGTTATTTTTATAGCGTTCATCAAACACAATCAACGGCACATCGCCGACAGAGTGGGCGGTGTGCGGTTTACCATTTTCCTGCACCATTTTTTCGAAGTTTCCGTGGTCGGCGGTGATTATTGCAGCGCCGCCAAGACTCTTTAGCTTATCCAGTATTCTGCCGACACATTCATCGACCACCTCAGCGGCTTTAGTTGCTGCAGCCAATATGCCGGTATGGCCCACCATATCCGGATTGGCAAAATTGACTACTACGACATCGTATTTGTTTGAGTTAAGCCTTTCAAGTACGATGTCGGTAACTTCAAAAGCGCTCATCTCGGGCTGCAAATCGTATGTTCTGACCTGTGGCGAAGGCACGATTTGTCTGTCTTCACCGCTGAAGGGTTTTTCGGTGTAATCATTGAAGAAAAAGGTAACGTGAGCATATTTTTCTGTCTCGGCGCAGCGAAATTGCTTCAGCCCCAGTGAGCTCCAGTACGCTCCTAAGATATTTTTCATTTTTGGTGGTTTTGCAAAAGCCACCGGCGCCGGTATTGTAGCATCGTATTCGGTCATACAGACATAATATATGTTTGGCCTGGTTGCTCTGTCAAATTCCTTGAAGTTCGATTCAACAAATGCGCGGGTGATTTCGCGGGGTCTGTCGCCTCTGAAGTTGAAGAATATCACGCCGTCGCCGTCGCTGACAGTGGCTACAGGTGTGTTATCCTTATCTACGATGCAGGTCGGCTCGATAAATTCATCTGTTACATCTCTTTCATAACTTTTGGCAACCGCCTCTGCCGCACTGGTTGCCTTGAGCCCTTTGCCTGTTCTGAGACACTCGTAAGCTTTCTGCACGCGCTGCCATCTGCTGTCGCGGTCCATTGCATAGAACCTGCCCATCACGGTCGCAATTTTACCTGCTCCTATTTCATCGGCCTTTTTTTCAATTTCGGCTATATATCCGGCGCCGCTGTCCGGCGGCGAATCCCTTCCGTCGGTAAAGGCGTGTATAAAAACGTCTTTTATGTCATTTCTTTTTGCCAGCTCAAGCAGCCCGTATAAGTGGTCCAGAAGTGAGTGGACGCCGATGTTACTGCACAGACCCATAAGGTGCATTTTGCCGTTATTTTCTTTTACGAATTTGATTAGTCTCAAAAATTCCTTATTTTCAAAAAACGACCCATCACGGATAGTCCGGCTGATTCTTACGGATTCCTGAGGAACGATTCTGCCTGCCCCGATGTTTTGATGTCCCACTTCGCTGTTGCCCATAGTCCCTTCCGGCAGTCCCACGTCCTGGCCTGAGGTGTGGATGAGGCAGTTCGGATATTCGGCCATCAACATATCATCTGCCGGAGTATGAGCGCACCTGACGGCGTTATATTTATCTTCATCTTCATTCGGATTATGTCCCCACCCGTCGCGAATGATTAATACAAAGGGTTTGCTCTTTAAAGTAACTTTTTGTTTTGCCATAGGAAAAGACCTTTCAAGCAAAAGCAACCCAAATAAGATACAACCTCATCCGTACTTTCAGCTCAAACCAGATTAACCAAATATCCCAATATGATATAAGCCGACTTTAATAATGTCAAACATTAAGAAAAAACTCAAAAACGCAAGGTTTATACAGGTAAAATTTTTTGACAGTAATATTAACTATGGTATAATTGTGCGATAATTGACTGTTCGATATGCTGAATATCCGTAGATTGATGCAGGTGATTTGTCCTGAGAAGATAGAAGGGGAATATACGTGTCTGTTAGCGCGCAAAGAGTTGATAACAAGTTTATAATCGATGGCTTGGTGTTTTCAGAATATGAGCTGCGAATAACAGGGCACAAGTTACAAACAGCCGACAATGTGGTGTCTGCTTTGAGTTGTATATTGTTTTGTTGGCTGATGAGCGCTGCGCTGTTGTTTTTTGGCGGCTGTTCCGCCGGGCAAAAAGTTGATAATACCCATATTGATTTATACGTTGACGCCGTAACGCTTGCCGAGCGCAGCGAGAGGGAGAAGGCCATAAAAAAACTCAACTCGGCTGTCCAGATAAATGAAAGTTTCTCCCTGGCCTATTCGCTGCTTGGCGAGATCTATCAGGAAATGCAGGATTATGAAAAAAGTGCCGTCTCTTACGAAAAGGCAACAGAGTTGAATCCGTGGTCTTTTAACGACCATTTCAATCTTGGGCGGGTCTATCAGCTTATAAAAAAATTTACGCAGGCGGTCAGGGCATATAGCCGGGCCTGCGAGCTTAAACCCGAACATCTCGAGGCGCATCTCAATAATGCCAAGTGTTATTATGAAATCCAGGACTACCAAAATGCTTTGCTTTACGGCGAACGTGCTGAACGCATTGACCCTAATACCGCCGAAGTACAAAAAATACTCGGTGATGTTTATGGGTCGCAAAAAGACTATGAACTGGCAATTAGCTCGTATAAGCGGTCGCTGGAAATAGACGGCAACAACCCTGCTGTTATGGCCTCTCTTGCAGTTGCATATCTGAACACCAATCGCAACGAACCTGCAAAGGTGCTGTTAGAAACAGTGCTGCAAATCCAGCCTGACAGCAAAACCGCTTATAAGTATCTTGGATATTGTTATCTCCAGCTCTACTCCCAGGCTGTTGAGTTGCACAAAAAAGCCAGCCAAACAAATACCCAGGAACCTGAGCTTATTGCTTCTCTAAAAGAAAAGGCAGACAAAATACTCGATGATGCTACAGAAAGCTACAGCAGAGTGATTGAAATAAATGATAAGGACTGGGAGGCTTTAAGGGGGCTGGGAGTGGCGTATATGTTGAGGGCACGCAGAGACAAAGATAATGCGCTGAAGGAAAAGGCACTTGAGCAGTGGCATCGGTCATTGGAAATCAATCCCCAGCAGCCTGAGCGTGAAAGGTTACTTAAACTGATAGCATATTATTCAAAGCAGGAATAAGTCTGCAGGCACGTCAGCAGGTTGCCCTGCTGCTATTCTGAACAGCTATTATGGCAGAGGTGAAAAAAGAAGAAAGTGATGCCCAGCCGAGTTTTGGCTGGGCTTTTTTGAAACGCCTGCCTTTGAGGCTGCCAAACCTTCAGGCCCATCTTATCTTTTGGCCTTTAATGATAGTCGGTTTCACGCTGGATCTGGCCAGCAAAAGGGCTGTGTTCGAATGGTTGGAGCAGCAGCCGTACAACTCTGTTTCAGTTATTGACGGTTTTCTGCGATTGGTAAAAGCCCAAAACCCCGGTGCCGCTTTTGGAATAGCTGCAGGAGAGCATTATTTATTGATTACTGTTTCAGTTATTGCAGTAGTGATTATTTTTACAGTCTTCCTTCTCGGCAGGACCAAGGGCAAATTGATGTATATTGCTCTCGGCCTTTTTGGAGCCGGTATTTGTGGCAATCTCTATGACAGGATTTTTAATGACGGGCTGGTGCGTGATTTCATCGACGTCTATTATAACCGATACCATTGGCCAGCATTCAATCTCGCAGACAGCATGCTCTGTGTTGGCGTGGGATTAATGTCTATTTCGATTCTCTGGTTTTCCAAGCGCCCCTATGGATAATTGCCGATTGCCGATTGTCGAATGCCGAATTGAAATCGAAAATTGTAAATCAATAGTCAATATTCAATTACAAATAATGTTACTCGGAAGTTTTATCAAAGACGTGCTCGGCGACATAAATAGGAGCGTTTGAAGCAACCCCAAGCGCAATTGCATCAGAAGGACGGGAATCAATTTCGACGGTTTGCCCATTTGAGTCCAGACATATCTTTGCGTGGAAGGTATGATTTCGCAGGTCGTTGATAACTATCTTTTCAATTTTAGCACCGAGATTTTCAATTATGCTTTCCAGTAAATCGTGTGTCATTGGGCGGGGTGTTTCGATGCCTTTTAACCGCCGGTCGATTGCAAAAATTTCGACTATGCCGATGACGATGGGGAAACTGCGCTGTCCGTTGAGCTCCTTTAGAACGATTATCTGCTGGTCGGATGTTTCATTAATGATTATGCGCGACAATTCTGCTTCCACATCCATTTCGGCACCACCTTTACTAAATCAGTTTTCCAGCTCGGCGAGGTGTTTTTCTATTGTTTGCAATTGTTCAGTTAACTCGGCCATTTTTTCCTTAGCCTGTTGTACCACTTTTGGCTTGGCTTTGGCAATAAAATTCTCGTTGCCTAATTTGGCCTCAACGGTTGTTTTGGCCTTTACTATTTTTCCCTTTTGTTTTTGCAGCCGTTTGCGTTCGGCCTGCGGGTCAATCACATCGTGAACGTAAACTTCAGCTGCATCTGCAATTGCAACTGCAGCGTTTGCGGGTTTCTTAACAGTTATGCCCGCCTTAAATTCTTTTACTCCTGCCAACTGACATATCAATTCTACATTTCGACTCAAAATCTCAACATGTTCTCGCTGCAACTTTGCGGATACGAACAACATTTCACTGGGCGGTTTATCGTATTTACTTCTGACGCCTCTTATGGCTCGGATTACAGACTGGATAGCCATAATTTGTTTTTCAGCATCCTCATCGATTAAGGAATCCAATTTTTTTGGCCAATCGGCGATAACCAGCGCTTTGGCATTTTTTGCTTCGGCAAGGCCTTTGAGTTTTCTTACCGGTGCAATCTCGTTCAGTTTCTGGAATATTCCTTCAGTGATAAACGGTACAAAAGGGTGTAACAATCGAAGAATCTGGTCGAGTATAAAAGCAAGGATATTTTGGGCGGCAGGTTTTTGCTGCTCATCCTGCATTCTTGGTTTGACCCACTCCAGATACCAGTCGCAAAAATCGTTCCAGAAAAATCTGTAAAGTTGTGCTGCCGGCTCGCTGTATTTGTACTGGTCCAGGGATTTGGTAACGTCAGCAATGGTTTGTGCCAGGCGGGAAAGAATCCATCTGTCCGTGATTGTCATTTTGTCTTTGTCAAATTTTTCCGGGTCGATTCCTTCCAGATTATCTATTGCAAAGCGCGATGCGTTCCAGAGTTTGTTGCAGAAGTTTCGGCCTATATCGAATTTTGGAGATGTATTTGCCGTTCGTCCATCGGGCAGGGTTATAACTTCCACCGGCACGCGGACATCCTGAGTTTGTGTGGTCATACTGGCCAGGGTATAACGCATAGCATCGGCGCCGTGACTGTCGATGGCCACCAGAGGGTCGATTCCATTGCCGAGACTCTTGGACATTTTGCGTCCTTCGCCATCCTGAATCATAGCGTGGATGAATACGTCACTGAAGGGAATGTCGCCGGCGCAATATTGTCCCATCATAACCATACGCGAAACCCACAGCGTGATAATCTCCCGGGCTGTGCAGAGCACGTCACCCGGGTAGAATGTTTTCATTTCCGGGGTATCGTCCGGCCAGCCCATTGTACTGAAAGGCCAGAGCGCCGAACTAAACCACGTGTCTAAAACGTCGGGGTCCTGAACTAAATCATCGCAGCCGCACTTTTCACATT
>CAZMCN010000069.1:0-5990 GCA_964564845.1 uncultured Pirellulales bacterium
TCAACATATCCTTTTGTGGTGATTTCCCCTGCAACGACAACCAGGCCTGTTGTTACCATAGTTTCGCAGGCGACCCTGCTTTTTGGGTCCTGCGCGAGCATTGCGTCAAGAATTGCGTCTGATATGTGGTCGGCCACTTTGTCAGGATGGCCCATTGTTACGGATTCACTTGTGAAAAGGTATTTTTTGGTGTCACAATGAGGATTGCTGTGAATCATTTTTTTTGTCATTTGCTATTTTTCCTTTTAGAAATTGGAGGTTTTTAAGGGCACAAAACAGAAACAATTATGTTAAGAAATTTTTTGTATATGGTCAAATAAAAAATACCCGTTGAATTTTTTTTGCATTAATCAATAGCTGTTTTCAAGGTCTGGTCATTTAGTCTCCAATCGTATTTAATGTATTTAATGTTATAGATTTGTGTTTCCAGAAAAGATTTATCTATTTGTGAGATATAATTAGTGACGAAATTTAAGACGGCCCGGACGGCGGGGGTCTGGTCTTTGAATTTTTTATCCGTGTGGTATTCGGTGACGAATTCTTTGCCGTCCCAGCCTGGTTTGAGAATAGCTGAGAGGTAAACAGTTTCATTTTCTCTGTCTATCCAGAAACCCTGAGGGCTGTTGAGGAATTTTTCGGCCTGGTCGTCCAGTTGTTGATACAGCTTGTGGCCGTAATACGGTTCATTTCGCAAAGGTGGGCTGGAGAGGATTGCATCACAGATTGCAAAGAAGGCTTTTGGCTCTTTGAACTGTTTGCGGAAGAATCGCTCTTCGATTTCTGTGAGGGTGAATTCTTCGTCCATAACGATAAATTTTTGATTTTTTATGCCGTCGATATTTTTGTTGATGTGCCTGATGCTGTGCGGTCCCCAGCCGGGGAATATATGCATATATCGCAGTGACTGGATAGGATAATTATCGACAATAATTTTTAGAGTATGTGTGTTGTAGGCGTTGAGCCAGAAGGCGATTTTGTCGTTTTTGGGCCAGGAGTTATATTCATTCGGGTCGAGCTCGGCAAATTCCTTTAAGAGGTTCATCAACCTCAGTCTCTGTCGGCGAAGGGTACTGTAGTCAACCATCCCATTGTCATCAACAAAGTCATTTAAGAGGTCGGCACATTTGTGGTGAAAGGTAACTTTTGGCAAGGGTTTTAGCTGGTTGGGTTCGATTTTATTAGGATGTGGTTTTGGAGGGTAGATTTGTTTTGGTTCGATTTCAGGAGGGATGATTTCGTTGGGTTCGGGCGCGGGTGGTATGATTTCGTTGGGTTCGGGCGCGGGTGGTATGATTTCATTGGGTTCGGTCTTAGGTAGTTCGGTCTTAGGTAGTTCGGTCTTAACCGGTTCTGCGGGTTCGGGCCTCTGTGAAGAGCAGCCGGTAATGAAAATGAATACTATTGTTGAAATTAAAAAAGCACAAAACCATTTAGCCATTTTATTACTTTCCTAAAGTAATTGCGTTATACCAATTGCCTGTTTTTATCCACTCAGAAAAGGCATTTAGTAATAAATGCGCCGTTATAATAACTGTTCTGATTGTTCTTTTACAACAAAAAGTTGAGTTTGTGAAGTCTGTTTATGTAAAAGACAGGTAAGATTGTGTTTTTTATCCCTTCAGGACGGCCAATGGGACCATTCTTGCGATGGCTTTTGCCCATCCGCATTCCGTTACAATTCTGACGACCTCGTCGATGTTTTTGTAGGCATCCGGTGCTTCTTCCTTTATTCTTCTTTTATCGGATGTGATTAGTTTTATTCCGTGCATACTGCGTTTGAACTGTTCGTCGCTGATAAGTGCCTGTGTGGTAGTTTTTCCCCTTCTGGTTTTTCCCAGGGCAGCGGTACGGCTCATAACTCTGCCTGCCCCGTGATTGACCGAGCATAAAGATTCCTGGGAGTTTCCGGTGCCGACGAGCAGATAGCTTGCGGTGCCCATTGAGCCTGGCGTTATTATCGGCTGTCCGATTTTTGTAAAGATGGTGTCGGCCATTCTTTGCGGGCCGAAGGCACGTGTAGCGCCTTTGCGATGCACCCAGAGTTTCTCATTATTGTGTGTTTCGAGCTTTGCCATATTGTGCGCGACATCGTAAACGAGCTTCAGCGGCGTTGGGCCGAACATTCTGTTGAAACACCTTCTTACCAGCAGGGCCATAATGTGGCGGTTAGTGAATGCGAAGTTAGCAGCGGCAGCCATTGCTTTGATGTAGTTTTTGCCGATGTTAGTTTCGGTGGGCAGGAAGCTGAGCATTTTTTTTCGCCCGGCCATATCCGGTCTTTGAGCGGCAAGGGCCATATATCTGTCTGCGATTTCATAGCCGAATCGGCGAGAACCGGAGTGTATCATAACAACTATTTGATTTTCAAAAAGTCCGAGTGTCTTTGCCAGGGGGCGGTCAAGAATCTTTTGGACGTATTGTATTTCGACGAAGTGGTTTCCGCCGCCAAGTGTTCCGAGCTGGTTTGCGCCTTTTTGTAGGGCGATGTCCGGAACGGCGGCGGGGTCTGCAGGCAAACAGCCATTGTCTTCAATCCTTTTCAGGTCATCGGCAAACTCATCGGTCTGGAAAGCCTCCCAGGCACGGTGGCTGATTTTTCGAGCGAGCGCAGGTACGGAGGCGACGCCCTGGTAGATGACGGCTTGGAGAGAGGTTTTGTCCAGGGCCAGATTTGATTTTCCTTCGCCGAGAGGGATGTCACGTGCGATGGAAGCTGCGATTGCATCGGTGTCAATATCTCCTCTTGAGAATGGGGTGCAGAGCAGTCGCATTCCACAATTAATATCGTAGCCGACGGCGGCCGGCATTATTGCTTTGTCAAGCCCTATTACCGCTCCGATAGGTATTCCGAAGCCGACGTGAATGTCGGCGGTGGCAAGGACTTTCTTTGCCGGGGGCAGGGATGCGGCATCGTAAAGCTGCTGAACCGCATCTGGCTCAAGGTTGATTGATTCTGAGGCGAAAATGGCGGCATCTGTAACCATTGAGCCGTGTCGGTGCATATACAGCCGAAGCGGGTCAGAACGAACAAGCTGGGGGTGAGACTGTGCCATAAGCAAGGCCTTAATACACTTCACTGATTCTTATTATATCAGCTTTTTGGATCGATAGGACAAGAGTTTTTGAATATAATAAAGGAAAGCAGGCGGATAGACGAAAGTAAAAAAGGCAGCCAGGGCCAATTTGGCTTGACAAAAGGCAGTTTTAAGGTTATTCTGGATAAGATACGGCATAGCTAACAAAGTGATATGATTGTTAGGGTTATTTTTAATGAGAAGAAGAATCGCTATTTTTTCTATTTTTGCAGGATTCTTTTTGGTTTTATGGCTGAGTTCGGCCTGTGAAGCTGTTGAGACGAAGGCCATTGATGCTGTTCGCGACAAGGCGGTACTTGACAGCGAGGACCTTCAGATAATAGATGATTTTGTTGGACAGGCGGTAGCGGAATTGGTGCAGACGACAGATTTTACATCAGTATCATTGACGCGTTCGGTTATACTTCGTAAGAGGAGCAACCAGCCTCAGTATGCGGCGCAATTTTCCAGTTCAGCCCGTAAGTATATCTCTTTGGGCTTTGAACAGGCATTGGAGTTAAATTCTGAAAGGCGACAATTCAGGGTGATGCTTAATCTTTTGATTCTGTTGGATGGTCTGGAAGACTTGCAATTAGTGGATTTGGCGATAGAGCGGCTTAACGATGCGAATACGTCTATTCGTTACTGGGCGGTTCATTCTATAACCAACGCCGGCATCACAGAGCAGCTAAATTCCGACCCTGTTTCTAATGTGAAGCTGGTCGTTAGAATTGTTCAAGCCCTTGAAAAGCAGATTGATGGGTGCAGTCCTGAAGCATTACCAATGATGGTGGCATTTGCAGGTGCGGTGAAGGTGAGCCAGGCAGAGGACCTTCTGCTGCGTATAGCTGATATGCGAATAAAGAAATATGCTGAGTGGGGTGTGGAAAATGCGTTGGTGGATGCAACGATTTTAGAAGCACTTTTTAATAAGATGTCATCGGGCCGAGTCGGCGGGGGCGCAGTTGCAAGGCGTTTTGCACAATTGTATTCTTACGCTATTCAGAGGTATTATATGGGGCGGGATTTTCTAACAGAGAGCCAGCGGCAGCAGTTGATTTCGGTATTGGTTGAAACCGAGTCATTGTATATTAGCAAGCTGTTGGGGGAGCCGCCGCAGCTGGCAGTCAGAATCCGAAGGGCTATTGAGCGAGATGATTATACGGCGCTTTTACTGGAGCACAATAGATTACTGGGTGATAAGACAAGAGCGGGGCAGATGGGTCTGAAACTGAATTTCGACTACGGTGAAAACAGTGACGGGACTAAACGTATCGAACCGCTTGCGCTGCCGAGACCGCCCAGTGATAAGTTAGATAAATAGAGATATTTCTGCCCAAACCATATAGCTAAAACAAACACCGGAGGTTCGTTCTTATGGGTGAGAAGGAAAAGCGGTCATGACATATGTCCGCTGAACCCGGCAGTCAAAAAGCATAATCCGGTATGACTAAAAGTAAGTATATAACCTCTCCAATTCCGTCGAAGAAAATACCGGAAGGGATTCCATATATACTGACGAATGAGGCGGCGGAGCGTTTTTCCTTCTATGGGATGAGCTCTATTCTTGTTATCTTTATGACGCATTACCTTATGGGTCGGGACGGTATGCTCAATGTGATGGGAGGTGAGCAGGCAAAGACTTGGTTTCATTTCTTCAAATCGGCGGTGTATCTGACGCCTATTTTAGGCGCACTGCTTGCAGACATCTGGGCGGGTAAATACCGGACGATACTTTTTTTCTCGCTTGTTTACTGTGGGGGTTTTTGTGCACTGACTTTAGACCAGACGCGGGTTGGATTGGTAGTCGGGCTGGTGTTGATGGCAATCGGTTCCGGGATTATCAAGCCGTGCGTCTCGGCTAACGTTGGTGACCAATTCGGCAAAAGCAACCAGCATTTGATGGCCAAAGTTTACGGCTGGTTTTATTTTGCGATAAATCTTGGTGCGTTTGTCTCGATGTTTTTCTGTCCGTGGCTGCAACAGGAATACGGCCCGCGTGTGGGATTTGGTGTTCCTGCGGTGTTTATGCTGATTGCTACTGCTGCTTTCCGGCTGGGCAGGGAGAAGTTCGTTCATGTGCCGGCAAGCGGTATAGGTTTTGTCAGAGAGTGTTTCAGCGGTGAAGGTCTTAGGGCGATATTAAAACTTTCGATAATTTATGTTTTTGTGGCGATGTTCTGGGCATTGTTCGACCAATCTCAATCGGCATGGGTGCTTCAGGCCGAAAATATGGACAGACATATTTTCGGGTTCGAGCTTCTTCCCGAGCAGCCGCAGGCTTTTAATTCGCTGCTGGTTATGCTCCTGATACCGATATTTTCCTATGTGATTTATCCTGTGATTGACAAGATATTTCCTTTGACGGCCCTTCGAAAGATTTCTCTTGGTTTATTTGTGGCGGGCCTGTCTTTTGTGGTGCCGGCGTGGGTTGAGACGCAGATTGTGGCGGGCCTGAAGCCGAATATCGTCTGGCAGCTTTTTGCTTATGTGATTCTGACCGCAGCTGAGGTGATGGTTTCCATTACCTGTCTTGAGTTTTCATATACGCAGGCGCCGAAGAAGATGAAGTCTTTTATAATGGCGGTGTTTCTTCTGTCGATATCGCTGGGGAACGCCTTTACTGGTGCAGTTAATTACTTTATTAAGAATGAAGACGGCACGAGCAAGCTGGCCGGTGCGAGTTATTACTGGTTCTTTACGGTAATGATGCTTATAACGGCGGTTATTTTTATTTTTGTCGCAGCGGGCTACCGAGAAAAGACGTACATCCAGGACGAGGGCGGCGGAAGAGGGGATTGATGGTTTGAGGGGGGTTTTTAGGCCAAAGGGGCCGGTAGATTCGACAAGCTCACTACAGTGTAGATTCGACAAGCTCACTACAGTGTAGATTCGACAAGCTCACTACAGTGTAGA
>CAZMCN010000069.1:6090-11504 GCA_964564845.1 uncultured Pirellulales bacterium
TACAGTGTAGATTCGACAAGCTCACTACAGTGTAGATTCGACAAGCTCACTACAGGATTGAAGAGGTCAGGCATTGTTAGCATCGGCCCTTCGGCGCCACACAGGACAGCGCAGCTAATTTTTTTTGGTCTGAAAATTTTTTTGCAAAAAAGGCTTGAGGGGCAGTAGAGATGTGATATAATTAGAGAAGTAACAATGAGAGCGAGAAGTGTTTTATGAGCTAATTTTCAGGGCTGGGCCTTTCCCTCCCTCTTCCTCCGCATCCCAGCCCTGTTTTTTTATGCGCTGATGGGCCGGTTTCGAAAGGAATGCTGTAATACCAATCATAAAAAGTATTTGCGCCATGTGAGATAAGCTTTTCCGAGATGGATAATTGGTTGAGCGACCCCGCCGTAAAACGGCGGGCTAAATATTAAAAAGACATTTGAGCACAATTAATCTTAACAAGCGCAAGAACTTATTATGTTTGGTATAATTGGTTTCTTCGACCCTTCGACTTCACTACCTTCGACAAGCTCAGGACAGGACGTTTTGCTCAGGGCGGGCTAATCTCAGGACGGGTATTGATTATTTTTGGGAATTGGTTATTATGCCGGCAAATGAAGAAAATTTTGTGCATTTTATCTACAGCGGTTCTTTTTATAATTTCAGGGTGCGGCGTTTCGCCATCAGGGGACGATTCAAATGAGATGGTGCTGCAGTATAGTCTCGGCGTTAAGCTAACAGGTTTTGACCCGGCTGATGTGCGTGACGTCTATTCGTTGATAGTGAGCAGCCAAATTTTTGAGAGTCTGTATCAGTATCACTATCTTAAGCGGCCATACGCATTGGAGCCGCTGCTGGCGGAAGAGAGGCCGCAAATCAGTGACGATAAGCTCACCTATACCATAAAAATCAAGAGTGGGGTTTTCTTTCAGGATGATGCGTGCTTTGAGGGGGGTGAGGGCAGGGAATTGAAAGCGGAGGATTTCATTTACTCAATCAAGAGGGTAGCCAACATCAAAAACTTGAGTCAAAACTGGTCACTTTTTGACGGCAGGATTGTCGGTCTTGATGAGTTTCGCGAATATACGAAAGGTTGTAAAAGCAGGTCGGATGTCGATTATTCCCGCCAAGTAGAAGGATTGCAGTCCCCGGAGGATTATACGCTTGTTATCAAGTTGAAAAGGCCGTGGCCGCAATTTGTCGTGGCGGTGCTTGCGGACAGGGTGACAGCGCCGGTGGCCAAAGAGGCGGTCGATTACTACGGCAGGGACATTATAAGCCATCCTGTGGGTACTGGGCCTTTTAAGCTTAAGCATTGGCGTCGTGGCAGTTACATAGAACTTGTTCGCAATGAGACTTTTCGTGGTGAGGCGTATCCGAGCGAAGGCCAGATTGGTGACGCTGAGTCGGGGTACCTTGACGATGCGGGCAAAGCGATGCCTTTTGCCGACAGGATAGTCTGGACGATAATCGAAGAATCTCAGCCGAGATGGTTTTTATTTCTGCAGGGGAAAATCGATGCTATGTCGATACCGAAAGATAACTGGGGTGAGGCGATAACGGCTGAAAGAGAATTGACGCCGAAGATGAAACAGCTCGAGATACATTTGAAGACGTTCTGCGACCCTTCGACGTTCTGGGTTGGTTTTAATATGGCCGATGAGGTTCTGGGAGGGAACAAGCCGCTTCGTCGAGCGATAAGCTATGCTATAGACCGTGAGAAGTTTATCGAGCTGTTTACTAATAATCGAGATGAAGTGGCACATGGGTTCATCCCTGCGCTGATGGATTCTTACGACCCGAATATAAAAGAAAAAGGGTATGGCTGTTATGATGCTGAAAAGAGCAGAGGTCTTTTGAGAGAGGCGGAGAAGATTTACGGTGGCGAACTACCAGTTCTGAAAATAGCTATGCCGGGCACAGGTATGTTTGCTCGTCAATACGGTCAGTTTCTCGACCATCATTTGAGGGCTGTCGGTCTTGAGGTGGAGATTGAATATATGGACTGGCCTACTTATCAGGAGAAAGTGAACACGGCAAGTGTGCAGATGTTCTGCTCGGGTGTGGTGGCGAGCATACCCGATGCGGAGGATTTTCTTGGGATGTTCTACAGCAAGAACCGCTTCGGCGGGTCGAACAAATTTAACTATTCAAATCCGGAATTTGACAGGTTGTATAAAAAGGCGTCGGTGATGTTCGGTGGTTCGGAACGGCGGCGGCTTTATCGGGAGATGGAGCTTATAGTTCTGGAAGATTGTTGCGCGGCTTTTTTGAATCATCGCGTTGCGTATGCGCTGCATCACGACTGGTATAAGAATTACAAGCCACATGTTTTCGCATACGGGATTGGTAAGTATCGCAGAATAGATATGAAGAAGCGGGCGGGATATAGGGGGCTGTTAAAAAAAGTCAGATGACGACGTACATAATAAGACGGCTGTTGTATATGATACCAATTGTACTTGGTGTACTGCTGCTGACGTTTATATTGTTCAGTGTTGTGGGGGGCGATATATCGGCGGAGTTGGCAGGTAAGAATGCTTCGGCTGAGACGATTAAAGAGATTCGCGAGGAATACGGTCTTAATAAGCCGTTGTTTTTATCGCGGGACAGTCAGCTTGTAAACCATTTTAAGAATGCTTTGACATTTAATTTTGGGCGGGCGAGGGACCTGGAGCCGGTAATGGATAAGATAAGGCGCGGGATTGGGCCTTCTCTTGCACTGACGGTGCCGATGTTTTTCGGTGTGGTGATAATTTCGGTCAGTCTGTCGCTGATAATAGCTTTTGTGCGTGGTTCGAGGTGGGACATTGCAGCGGTAGTTATTTGCGTGGCTGGGATGAGTATTCCTTATTTGAGTTTTATTCTTTTCGGTCAGTATTTTTTTGCATACAAGTTGGGGCTTTTCCCCGTGTTCTTTTCGCCGGATTTATCGACGGCTCAATATGTAGCCCTGCCGGTTCTAATCGGTATAGTGACGGGATTGGGGGCCAATGTAAGATTTTATCGAACGGTTATGCTCGAGGAGATGCGCAGCGATTATGTGCGGACGGCTTTTGCGAAGGGGCTTAGCAAAAGGCGCATCCTGTTCAAGCACGTTTTGAAAAATGCGATGATACCGATTATTACGCGGGTGGTTCTGGCGATACCGTTTTTGTTTCTGGGGTCTTTGCTTCTGGAAAGATTTTTCGGGATACCTGGGCTGGGGTATCTGATGATAGAGGCGATAGGTTCTCGGGATTATTTCGTTATAAATGCGATGACTTACATTAGTGCGATGCTTTTTGTGGTGTTTAATGTGATAACAGATATTTGCTATGCCTTTGTTGATCCGAGGGTTTCCTTTGAGTGAAGATAAAGAAATAACAAGAGCAACTGAACAAAAGGGCAGGAGTCTTCGGGTGGACGGTGTGGGGAGGCTTTGGAGGCGCAAGGGGGCGATGTTGTGTCTGGTTGTAATAGCATTGTATTTTCTACTGGGGGGATTTGTATATTTAGCTGAAATGTTCGATTGGCAGGTTGGTCCGATGCGGTGGGCGGAGGAGGTGGGGCAACGGTATGAGTCGCCGAGTTTTAAGAACTTGTTCGGCACGGATATATTCGGCCGATGTGTTTTGCGAAAGACGCTGTACGGTACAAAGATATCGATAACGGTTGCTTTGTGTGCTTCGATTATCAGTATTGCTATTGGAGTGCCTTTGGGGGCTGCGGCCGGCTATTTCCGGGGGTTCGTCGATGAGATAGTGGTCTGGATTTATTCGACGTTAAGTTCGATTCCGTATATTCTGCTGATACTGGCTTTTGCCGTTGTGCTGCGCGACAAGAGTGTTTTTGGTTATCATCTTAGGGGGATTACGGCGGTTTATTTAGCGATAGGGCTTACGAGCTGGGTGGGGATTTGCCGGCTGATTCGCGGTGAGGTAATCAAACATAAAGAGAGAGAATATGTTCTGGCGGCAAAGAGCTACGGCTGTGGAGGAGGGCGGATTATATTCAGGCATTTGATACCAAACGTTTTTCATCTTGTTATTATTGATTTTTCGCTTCGGTTTGTTAGCTTTATCCATGCGGAGGTGATATTGAGTTTTTTGGGTTTGGGCGAGTCAAATTGTCCGAGCTGGGGAGTGATGATAGATGATGCAAGAGTGGAGCTGTCGCGCGGGGTGTGGTGGCAAATGGCGGCGGCGACAGCGGCGATATTCTTTATTTCTCTGGCATTGAATATTTTTGGCGATGCTTTAAGGGATTCTCTCGACCCTAAGCTGAGGGTTCAGTAAGAATGGATGATAACGGGACATTATTGTCGGTTGAAAATCTTTCGACACATTTTTATATTGAAGAAGGTGTTGCAAAAGCGGTGCAGGATGTGAGCTTTTCGATAAAAAGAGGCGGGACATTCGCATTAGTGGGTGAGAGCGGGTGCGGCAAGAGTGTTACGGCACTTTCGATTATGGGATTGGTTCCGGAGCCGCAGGGGACAATAGTCGGGGGGCAGATAATGTTAGGTGGACGGTCTCTGCTGGAATTGAGTGAGAAACAGATGCGAAGTGTTCGCGGCAACAGGATTGCTATGATTTTTCAGGAGCCGATGACAAGTCTTAATCCTGTTTATACGGTGGGTAATCAGATTGTCGAGGCCATCAGACTTCATCAGCACAAAAGTTCAAGAGCGGCGTGGGCGGATGCGGTAGAAATGCTGAAGAAGGTTGGTATTTCCGAGCCGGAGCGGCGAGTTCGTGAATATCCGCACCAGATGTCCGGTGGTATGCGGCAGCGTGTTATGATAGCAATGGCGGCGAGCTGCAGGCCTGAACTGCTGATAGCCGATGAGCCGACAACCGCTCTGGATGTTACGATTCAGGCGCAGATACTGGATTTGCTGAGTGAGCTGCAGGGGCAAAGCGGGATGAGTATTCTGCTGATTACGCACGATTTGGGAGTTGTGGCTGAAAGAGCAGATGGTGTTGCGGTGATGTACGCATCGCGGATAGTGGAAGTGGCGGATTGCGTGTCGCTTTTCTCAGAGCCGCTACATCCTTATACACGGGGGCTGTTGAGGTCTCTGCCGCGATTAGGTTTTTCCCAAAAACGATTGCAGACGATAAATGGTGATGTTCCTGAGCCATTACATTTTCCGTCTGGGTGTAAATTTCATCCTCGCTGCGAGTTGGGCCGGGATGACGAGAGGTGTCAGAGTGTTGAGCCGAAACTGAGAGAGGTTCGGGATGGACGGTGTGTTGCGTGCTGGTATGCGCCCGGCTACGAAACCGCAGAAGAACATAAGGAGTATGAATCAAAAAATGGTAAGCATAAGCAACTTAATGGTGGGGTATGACCCCACCCTACAAGACTTCAAAGGCGCGTAAATGGGAAATTATAAAGTAAAAATTCCGACCGAAGCCGGGGAAGTTGAAACACTTGCTGACATC
>CAZMCN010000070.1:0-11347 GCA_964564845.1 uncultured Pirellulales bacterium
ATAACTTCTGTTATATCAATGAACTATGAACTACGAACTATTTTCTGCAAAACAACCCCAATTTCCCGAATGCCCAAATGAACATAACTTCTGTTATATCAATGAACTATGAACAACGAACTACGAACTATTTTCTGCAAAACAAACCCAATCAAACCCAACCTGTAGTGAGCTTGTCGAACCTATTTAAAACCAGTCCAGCGCAGCAGTGCATTATTTTTTGGGTATGTCGAGCGTTCTTTTACATTTCGGGCACTTGATGGTTTTGGCCTTGAAATTCGGCGGAATTTTCAATTTCAGCCCGCAAACGCACGTCAAAAATACAAAGCCGTTGACTATTCGCATAATATCGCCGACCTGCCGGACCTGCTTTTGACGCTTTTGCTCCTTTTTTACCTCGGCTGAAGCCTGCCGCAATTGTATATCCTCTTTGGTCAGGGCCGAAGGCGGAACAATGGTTTTGTGTTTCGTTACGCCGCTGTAAGAATCTGAATAGTCTTTGAAAGATACGCCGTGAGTCATATTACGCAGAATTCGTATCCTTTCGGAAATCGGCGGATGTGTGCTGGAAAGGTCGCTCAATTTCATACCCTTCTTCTTCTTGAATGGATTAACGATATACATTGGTGCGGTAACCTTGTTGGCGCCCTCCAACTGCGGAGATTTGTCATTGGCGATTTTTTCCAGCGCATCGGCCAGTCCCTGTGGATAGCGCGTCAGTCTTGCAGCCCCTGCATCGGCAAGGTATTCACGCCTTCTCGATAAGGCAAAGTATAATAGATAGGCCATAATGGGCGCAAGAATCGCAGCAACAATGGCAATTACGAGCATAATAAGCTGTGCCTGTCCGCCGCCGCGGCCGCCGGATGAGTACCTTCGGCGTGAGCCCATCGAGCTGTAGAACATACCCCGCAGGAAAACGTGCGAAAGCAAGACGATACTGCCGAGCATAATGCCCGCCAGCGTTACAAAAAGGATATCGCGGTGCAGGATATGGCTCATTTCGTGAGCGACTACGCCCTGCAGTTCATCTCGATTTAGTCGGCCTAAAAGCCCTGCAGTTATCGCAACCGAGGCGTTTTTCGGGTTTCGTCCCGTAGCAAAGGCATTCGGTGCGGGGTCGGCGATTATATAAACCTTCGGCATCGGCAGTGCCGCCGCGATGGACATTTCTTCGACCACGTTGAATAACTGTGGGTGAACGTCGTGAGTTACCGGCTTTGCCTTGCTCGAAGCCAGAAGAATCTGGTCGCCGCCGGCAAAGCTTACCATCAGAAGGATTAGCCAAATGGCTGTTGCGATAATCAGTCCGTAAAACCCGGCGTCCGGACCAAAGAAAACTATGCCGATGATAAAGCCCAACAGCAGCAGGACAGCCGCCATCAGCGCCATCAGTACGATTGAGTTTCGTTTATTTGCTCTGATTAATTCCCACATAATGAGTCCCAAGTGAACATTATTTACTCAAAGTTAAAATTTCCTTTGTCTTTTCACAGTCTTTCGCAATCTGAGCGGAAAGCTCCGTTTCGGTTTCAAACTTCAGTTGTTCTCTGATTCTTTTAACAAAATCCATCGCCAACCATCTGCCGACTAAATCATCGCCAGCCTGCTCGAGCAGGTGCGCTTCTATCTTCATTGGATTATCAGTGCCGTAGGTTTTCGTTCGTCCTATGCTAAGGGCGGCAGGGATTAGCTCTTCGGCTGCGCAGGCGTCTTTTTCGCTTTCGCCGATTCCTACGAAACCGGCATAGACACCTTCGGCGGGGATAATCTGCCGGTACGGCTGTATATTGGCCGTAGGAAAACCCAACTGTTTTGCCTTGCCCCGCCCGGCCACCACCGGGCCGATTAGCCGATATCTCCTGCCCAAGGCGATAGCGGCATCGGCTACCTTGCCGCTTGTCAGTATATTGCGAATTATCGTACTGGAAATTTCAACCGAATGCCCGATAGAAAGTCTTGCCTTTTTGGTCTGGATTACGCTAACCTCAAAGCCCTTTTCAATCCCCAGATTGTACAGTGTACGAATATTTCCGCCTCGGCCGTATCCGAAGTTAAAGTCTTCGCCCTCAACCACTACCGCCGGTTGAACCTCTTTAACCAGAAACTGCTCTACAAAATCGGCCGCCGAAAGATTGAGCAATTGGCGGCTGTCCTTCAAAACAATCAGATAATCGACATCATATTTTGCCAGGAGGTATTTTTTAAGTTCCAAAGGCGTCAAGACCTGCGGCGTTTTCTCCGGATGCAGAATCGCAACAGGATGCGGCTCAAAAGTCATCACAACCAAATCCACTGCCTTTTGCGCTGCGGTGCGTTTAGCTGCGGTTAAAATCTTCTGATGACCGATATGAACACCGTCAAAATTGCCGATTGTCAGCACACAATCTTTTTTGTTGAACTCTGATGTCGTCTCTACAATTCTCATCATTAGCTATTATACACTTTTTTTACCTGGTTTGTGACAACACACCACAAAGATATACTTATCTTTCTCGGAATTGCTTACAAACTTTGAAATATAGAAATTTATACCAGCACGTGCTTACAAATCAAGTGTAAAAATTCTGAGACTTATGGCTTTTGACAAACGTCCGGCTCGACGGTCTGCAAAAGGCATATCAGGGTATTGCGGTGGAATTTTCTGCTCGGCAGTGGTAAATCTTTGTTTGTCTTTTTGTGAAAATCAAGCAGGTTTGACGATAATAATTCCATTAGAGCTTTATGTTTCAATATAGCGTATCTCCTTGTGTAATAAGGGGTTACGTAAAATCAAAAATCACCCCTTATGCCGTTCCACACAAGGGGCGCGTCCCGAGGTAAACAATCCGCAAAAATCTCTTTCAAAAACCTCCATAAGCTTGAGTATTTATAATCTGATTTGTCTCTTGTAATATTCTATTTTGCATTGTATAATAACATACAGCATTGGAAATATTGGCATTAGGCGGGAGGCGAGATGGCGGTAAATTTAGTTCTATTGAAAAAAAACGGCTTGCAGAAGAATTTCTCATTGCCGAGCAGTGTTACGGTAATTGGACGGCGCAGCGATTGCGATTTACGTATTCCTCTTGCAACTATATCGAAAAGGCACTGCCAACTTAGCTTAAACAAGGGGGTTTTGACACTTCGGGATTTAGGCTCTCGTAACGGCACCATCCTTAACGGCAAAACCATAAATGAAGCGGTAGTTCAAGGCGGCGATTTTTTGGAAGTAGGACCATTAACTTTTGTGTTGCAGATTGACGGACAGCCACACAAGATTAGCCCTACAAGGCAGGATAAGCAAAAACCATCACAACCAGAAACGGGGAAAAAAGATTCGCCCAGGGATTCGTCGGCAGCGCTAACAGAAGACCTTGCCAAATCAGATGATTTCGAGCCGCTGGAAGACGACTTCGATGAAGAACTGGGTGATTTAGAGTTGCCTGAAGACAATTCAGACGATGATTTGGAAATTTTTGATTTGCCAGAAAATGATAACTGAGAGCATGGGTCTTCTGATAAGTTTTGACATTTTCTGATTTTACAGGTACAACAAGACTATCTTAATAGTATTCTGTTTTGGTGCGTGGTTTATAGCTTTGTTGTGTGTGGTATTGTATGGGAATTCCGGCTTTTGTGAAGTTTTTTCAGGAAGGCCTGCTATTGAATACCGTATTGCAGGTGGTATCTCTGTCTTTTAATCCAATCAAACTTGCTCTTCTCATTGGCTGGGTATATCTATGCCTGTATTTTGTTCAGCGTGTCCAGTTCAGTTTGTTAGTGCCAAAGAATTATAAATCAATAGCCAACATCGCCACACTTTTTGTAGGGCCGATACTTTTATTTGTCCTGATAATAATCTATCTGATAAGAAACTCCCTATCAGGTGAAGGCAGCATACTTAGAAGACTTAAGGAGCAAATAAAAAATGCGGCAACGAACCTTAGAGCTGCCGGTTTTCTCGGTTTTCGGGATGAATCAACACTAACACTGCTTAATTCATCGGGTGCCGAGCTTAAAGATATATACGGTCACGGCAAAGACAAACGGAATGACAGCCATATTCTTGACTTAACCAAGCAAATCATTGCCGATGCGCTTGAACAGGAGGCAAGCGACATTCTAATCGACCCGAAAGATGAATCGAGCTATACTATCAGATTGCGTGTGGACGGAGTATTGAAAACAGTTGAGCAAATGGATACCGGCACCTGCAAAGCGGTAATAAACAGTATCAAGGCCGTTTCAAGTATGGACATTTCGGAGAAACGCAGACCCCAGGATGGGGCTTTTATGGCAAAAACAGCAGATTCAACGATATCATTCCGAGTTGCAACAGCGGGTGTGCTCAACGGCGAGAAGCTCTCTGCAAGGATACTCAACCAAAACGCCGGCAGGTTTACGTTGTACAATATTGGAATGACCGCAAAACAACAGGGAATCGTCAAAAATTTCATAAACAAACCATCTGGGATGATACTTATGTGCGGCCCAACCGGCAGCGGCAAAACAACGACCCTGTATGCTATGCTCAATGAAATCGACCGATTTACACGCAATATTATTACCGTCGAAGACCCGGTTGAATATGTACTTGAGAATGTCAGCCAGATTGAAATTAACCCGAAAGCTGACATTACTTTTGCAAAAAGCCTGCGGAGTATTTTGAGACAGGACCCTGATGTAATCTGCGTTGGTGAAATACGAGACGAAGAAACGGCGGGAATTGCACTTCGGGCGGCACAGACCGGTCACCTTGTTCTGGCGACAATACACAGCAACAGCAACGCATCGGCGCTGGTACGGCTGATGGATTTAGGCGTCTCGCCTCTGCTTCTGTCTTCAGGATTAAATCTTATTCTTACGCAGCGACTGCTTCGGCGGCTCTGCAAGAACTGCAAGATGCCGGCTCAATTAACTCAAAGCCAGATACACGATTTCCAAAAAAGAAAAATCAACTACGCCAATATGTTTCAGGCCCGTGGATGTGAAGACTGTGACGGAACCGGATACCGAGGCAGAACAGCGATTTACGATATGCTGGACCTCGACGACAGATTAAAAGCAAGTATCACCAACGACCCAACGCTGCTGACTCATCTGAGAAAAGAAGGCGACAAAAAGGGCAAGTCCAACCTGCAAAAACAAGGACTTAAGACAGCAACGTCCGGCATAACAAGTCTGGAAGAATTAAAAAGAGTACTGGGATAAAAGGTTATGACAATCTGGATAGGGATACTGGTCGGCGGATTCTTCTGTTACTTTGCGGTTAAAATCGGATTCTATGAGACATTGATAATGATGTTCAATGTCGTAATTTCGGTCTATTTGGGTGTTTTTCTGGGGCCGACGATTGCAAATACACCCGTAATTGCAGACACACCATTTTGTAACCTCCTTTCAATGTTGAGTATTGCAGCGGCAGCTTTTTTGATTTTGCACGGTATATCATTTGTTTTTCTTACAGGACAATTCAATATCCCATTCCCAAAGGTACTTGATGTTATCGGTGCCGGTTTTCTGGGTTTTTTAGGTGGTTTTCTCATCTGGAGTTTCATAACCGTCTTAGTCTGCGTTTCGCCGATTTCTCAAAACGCATTTGTCAAAGAGGCAGGCTTTGGCGGTCATTTTCAACAAATGAGTATATCATACGTCTCCTGGTGGTCAGATTTGGTTCATAAGGCGGCTTATTCCCAGGATAACAAACAAACCACACAGCAGGTTATCAGCGGACTGTTAAAAAACGCTGAAAAGAAAACGCAAAAGACCAGACAAATCGAGCCAAATAAGCCTGCCGATTTGACCGGGCCCAAATGTGTAGAAACTAATGTCAAAAAAAAGATTCCGGGCCCGAAGTCAGATGATACGCCTTAGCTTTTTGCCTGGTCAAGTATGAGATTCTTAACTTTTCGGCTGGGCAGATTAAGTGCCCCATAAGCAGAAGCGGCGGCACTTCGTAACTGCGGGTCGGTCTGCTGTGAACTAACAAGTGAATAAACCGCGTCAATCTTTTCTTCATCAAGTAAAGAGGCATTAAGTTTTGCCGAGACAGCCAGAGAATTAAAAGCGGCTACCCGAACATCCATAGGGTTTGTTTCATCAAGAGCCATATCAGCTATCGCCCGTTGTGCATTTACATTATTCTGTCGGGCCAGAATTTTGCCGGCGAGCATTTGGATTTGCGGACGATTGTCCATTGTTGCGCTTATAAGGGTGTTTTGAGCGGCCGACAGGTCAATAACAGGATTTCGAGTTTCTGCTAATTCAAGCATAACTTCACCCGCCCGCAGGGCATAACTGTCTGCTATCTCGGCAGTCCACTTTTCCGGGCTTTCAGCAGCATCCTTTGGACTTTGCCCGAGGGCCTCTGCAAGGTTTTTAACAACAAGTGAACGTTCGGCAAACATTTCTTTAGGGCCGGCTGCTGCTATTGCTATCGCTGCACTACACCTTACTGCCCTATCATTAAAGGACAGGGCCTGCGCAAGCGGCTGTTCGATGCCGAGCTGAAAGAGCAGCGATTTTTCACCTGCGGTGGTTGCCAGGGCCTCGATAGCGCCGAGGGCAACATAAGCATTTCTGTCTTTAATGGCCCGTACAAGCGCCTGATGGAGGTATTCGGGACCAGCGGTAGTGGCATAAACAAGGGCATCAGCGTGACCAGCACCAAAGTAATTAGGCATACTTACACCAGTGTGCTCAGCCTTAAAATAGGCGGCAAGCCAAAGGCCAATGGCTTGGCCGAATCCGGAGTCGGCCTTCAGGGCCCACTCGCAGCAGCGCATAGCCATAAGCTCATTAAAATAACTCTTGTCAACCTTTTCGCGAATCAATCGGCTACCACCCGTGTCCCAAAACCAAATATTGGCAAAATCGGCATCTTCGGCCGGTGCCAGAGATTCAGCGTGGTAGTAATAACTTTCAGCAAGTCGGAAGAACAACTCTGCGGCAGAGAGCCTTACGGCGGCAGGGTCAATCTGCCGGATACTTTTTTCGGCCAGCCGACGAAGGTCCGCCGAATCGTCATTTTCGATAACATATTTTAGATATGCTAATGATTGGGAGTGCCCGATTTGGCCGAGTGCTTTTATTATCTCAGCCTTTATCGCTACATTTTTTGTCTGCATAGCGGCAGCAAGAGGCCTGATTGCATCTGTTCCGATTTGTGGAAGTGCCCATATAATATTCGGCAATTCCTGTTTGCGGGCATCGTCAGCCATCGCATCGAGCATATACATTATGGCATATTCACCGGCGTTTTGGAGCCGCTTGACCGCTGTGTGCCGGGCGCGAACCGTACTACTGAGCCTTCTTACTTCCGTTGTAATAATCCTGGGGTCAGTCCGGCGGACAAATCTTCCCTGCTCGATTATACCAAGAATTTTTCGGCTAACCCCGACCAGTTCAGCATCAGGCGCAGTTTCAATAACCCTTAATAAAATCGCATAAGCTCTTGGGTTATCTTCACTTAGAACAAGCAATTCAACGGGGTCGGGACTGGCAGACAAAATGGCCTGAGCATAACCCCTGGCTAAATCGAGTCGGCCAATCTTGGTGTAATGCAAATAGTCGTTCCAGTCATCCTCAACGGTACGAGCAAAACCAACATTTATCGTAAAAAGAACAAATGCTAAAATCGCCGCAATATTTTTTCTATTAAACATCAAAATTTCTCCAAAAGATTCGTTTGATTGCCAAAAATGCCAGTATAATTGTTAAATTACATAAATTTGACTTTGATAAGCCCTTCCCTAAAATGCCTACAATCCCTTAATTGACATTTTTTTACAAAAATCGGTTTCCATTAGTCTTAACAAATAGTCGTCCTTTAAAACCTTATCCTACAGAAAAATACCCTTTCTGTCAATAAAAAACCATCCTGCAGGTTTGGTAAAAATGGGGTGTTTGAGTAAATTATGATTATATTTGAAGCTTTTTTCCACAACATTAATGGATGGAGAATAATTATAGGACGTACAGGTTCAAGCAATTAATTCTGAACCAGAATATTATATAAAACGTGGTGTTTTGGTTGCACCGGCGAGTTCACTACTGGCAGCAATTTGCATAAATCTGGGCATCGTATAATCGAAAAAGCGTTTATAACCTTCACACAAATAACTTTCGACTTTGCCAGCATTCTTACCACCAAAAGGAATCCTGTCTTTCTGACAGCCGCCTCGACATACATCAAGGTATCTGCAAAGAAGGCATTTGTCGCAAAGGTTCTGTTTTGCTCTGTCAAACTGACGCTTTATGCTGCTGCCGGCAAGCCTTTCTATTGGAGTTTCAAATATATTGCCAAGTCTAAATGCAGGCCGAACAAAAAAATCACAACAGAAAGCGTCACCCGTATGCTCGATAACAATATAACCGCTACATCGTTTGCTGTACGTACAAATCGTGCTGGTGCCTGTAACACAATAAGAGATAATCGAATCAAAATCACGAATACTCAAATTCTGCGGGCCGTAATCGCACCAGCGGTCAAAAAGTCTGCACATAAACTCACTATACTGTTGCGGCGTAATTGAAAAATCTGCGATTTCACCCGTGGGGGGGTCGAGTTCCACGCAGGGAATAAACTGCATATACCTTACACTGTTTTCAATAAGAAAATCGAATACTTTATCCGGATACTCGGCATTTTTTCCGTTCAACAGTGTAAGCGTGTTAAACTCCACTTCATATTTTTTACACTTTTCAATGGCCTTCATTACTTTATCAAAGGTGCCTGCGCCGGAATGGTCGAGGCGATAATAATCGTGCAGCTCCCTGGGGCCGTCGATACTGATTCCAACCAGAAACCTGTAGTCGTGTAAAAAGCGACACCACTTATCATCCAGCAAAATTGCGTTGGTCTGCAGCGAATTACTTATGTTTTGTCCGGAACTGCCGTATTTTTTCTGCAAATCAACGACCTTTTTGTAAAACTCCAGCCCCATCAGAGTAGGTTCACCCCCCTGCCAGGCAAAACCGGAGAGCTCAAAGTCCAGTTTCAGATAATCCTTTACAAGTTTTTCAAGCACTTCATCGCTCATTCGCTGTCTGCCGCGGCCGACCCGGGCAGTTCTTTGCTTGTAGAAACAGTATTTACAATCGAGATTGCAATCTGAGCCGGACGGCTTTATTAGAAGAGTAAATGGTATCATTCACTTTATGTCCTGATGTACAGAATATTAATCGTTACTTTTCAATCTTATGCTTTTGCAGCCATTTTTGCACCCACAGCCGGGCCTGTTTTTTTGTTTGCACCTGCCCTTCCAATTGGGCAATGTACATCTCCTGCGCCAACTGCCCCAGCGTGGGCCCCGGTACAGCGCCTAATCTAATCAGGTTATAGCCATTTAGCAATGGTTTCGGGCGCAGGTCGATATCACCAAGGGCTTTTATTCTTTTTCTCAGTTTTATCAAGGGTGTAATGCCCTTCCTGCCAACGATTGTGGCCTTTTGAATCGCTCTTTGCAGTTCATACAGGTTCCAAAAATATGGTTCGGCAACAATCATTCTCAACTGGGCCAATGACATTTTATCATTCAACAATTTACCCCTATTGCTCAACAGGAATTTTATATGCCTGTTTTGATTTCTACTAAGCTTTAAGACTGTGGATTTTTTAAGTGCAAAGTCGGTCTCGCATCCCGCAAAAAGGCCGGCTAATGCCAGAGGAAAATCAACTTTTTTTCGCAGTTTGCCCAATACTCTAACAGCCAATTCAATCTGTTCGGCGCCAAGGTCAGGAAAAATCGCATCAGCCAATCCACTTTCAACCAGCAGCGAAATCCCCGCAGGGCGTTTTGGATTGACAAGGATTGCTTCCAGCTCCATTGCAATACGTTCACCACTTATTTTAGTGATATTCGTTGCACCGCTGCAAATTGCTGAGAAGGTTTTTGTCTCAATGGCAAAGCCAAGCTGAGTTGAAAAGCGCACCGCCCGCAGCATCCTGAGATAATCTTCGCCAAAGCGTTCTTTCGGATTGCCAACAGTTCGTATCACCTTTTTTTTGAGGTCGGCGGCGCCATTGAAATAATCAATTACCTCTTTTTTCAAAGGGTCGTAGAACATCGCGTTGACAGTAAAATCTCTTCTCGCGGCATCTTCGGCGGCGCTTGTGAACCTGACAGTAGTTGGGTGCCTCCCGTCGGCATAGCCGGTCTCTGTTCTGAACGTGGCGACTTCAACCTGTCTGCCTTCGAGCAAAACTATCACCACGCCGAATTTCGCTCCGACTTTCAATGTGCGCCTGAACAATTTTATTACCTCTTTGGGCTGGGCATCAGTTGCGACATCGTAATCCTTGGCTGGCCGGCGCAGGAGCATATCGCGCACACAGCCCCCCGCCAGCAGTGCCTCAAAGCCGTTTCGGCGCAGGCGCCTGATTATTTTTACAGCTATTTCTCTATTTGTCATCGTTAGCTGAAAGCTTAAAACTGAAAGTGTAAAATCATAGCTTAAAATTCAAAACGGAGCTTTTAAGTTTTTAGCTTTGGTTTTTAGTTTTACGCTTTAAGTTTTGCACTTTTTTGTTTCATAAATATAGTTACAGCCATCGTTCCCCACCGCCGCTGTTCCATTATTGCTAATCGGCCGTATCGCTGCAGCAATTCGGTGCGTTTATGAGTTCTGACCACAACAATTCCGCCAGCGACCAACTGCCCATTCAACAAATCCAGCAGCCTACTCAAAGGCGACCCTGCTTTTGCCTTCATCGTAGTCGAGTATGGCGGGTCAACAAATACCAGGTCATACTTTCGATGGACTTTCGATTTACGATTTACGATTTTCGATTTCAATTCGTCAATCGTCAATCGGCAATCGACAATCACTGGGGCACCAACCTTGAAGGCATCGGCTCTTATAACTTTCGATTTGCCGGCAAAGCCGCTCTTTTCTATATTTCTCTCTAAAATCGCAATAACCTTCGCCTCTTTCTCAACAAAAGTAACAAACGCTGCCGCCCTGCTTAAAGATTCCAGGCCTAAAGAGCCGACACCGCCGAACAAGTCGGCCACGATTTTGCCGCCGGGCAGGTCATATTTGTCGAGAATGCTAAAAAGCGATTCTTTTACTCTGTCCGTAATCGGCCGGGACAGAACGCCCCTCGGACTTAACAGCTTCATTCCTCGTTTTGAGCCGGCTATGATTCTCATCCTTCGACTCCTTCCAGTCGCTCAGGATGACCCTGAGCGAAGTCGAATGGGTACTCCTACGGAGTCCTCCACGGGATGCTCCACAACGGCATTGCGGACAGTATACAATACAGAGTTGTTTCAAGCGAGAAATTTTACCCGAACACCCCATTGGTGTTTTATGTCATTTTCGCAACGAAAAATGAAAATCAAAGCAAAAGATTCTGCAT
>CAZMCN010000071.1:0-11105 GCA_964564845.1 uncultured Pirellulales bacterium
AAACGTAAAACACTAATGAACGTTAAGGCCATTTACACAGTTATCTGAACAGACTCTTTGAAAAAGACTCTTGACTCGGCTCCTGTTCATAGGATTTTCACAGATTTTTTAATTAACCGAAAAGACTTAAAATTATGTAGGTAAGTAAAAATTTTCGCTACTGCGGTCTCCGGCGGCGGTAGCAAACGCGTGAACAACCCACTTGGGCTCCATTTATTTGTTCCCCTTGTCTTCATTAAACCGCTTTTTGATATGTATTCGCACGAATCCAGAAATTTTAGATACCAAAGAGTTTTTTTACCAACTCATCATTTTCTTTCTCTAATTTTGCCACTTCGTTATCTTTGCCCTTTGTTTTTAACTGATGGCATTTTTTGGAAATATCCGCAAGTCTCTGATGGGTTTTGTTCTTCGGGTCAAACTTTGGTATTCCTACATTCTCCATCACCGAAGGCGTGCCAAAGCCCCGACCGGCAGATGAAAACGATTTTAAAAAATCCCTTACAGGCGTTGAATTTATAATAGCACAAAGATAATGCGCTTCATCCTTATTTTCTGTTGCAAATATCGCTGTTGTATCGGTCGGGATTATGGTCTTGTATCCAAATGGTGTTTTGGACTGTGATATGACAGAGGCAAAAATGTCACTAGCCATTCGCTTCCAAACTACCTTGTAGCGAGCAACAGTATAAGTGCCTATACCAAACATTGCGTAAAATGCGGTGCGTTCGGCAAGCTCTCTAACTGTTTTTGAACCCCGCGACAGTAAAACGCTTTTAAATTTCGTAAGATAATTGTAAGTGTGCGGCCATGTTGTCTTCATACGTGATTCCGGTCGAGGCTTGCTTGTTTCAGGGTCTTGGACCATCAAAACAAATATTTCTGGTTTTGCTGACCATCGTTCAATATCAGAACCTCTTACTGCAGGATATACTAAATCGGATTCAATTCTATCTTCTACTTTTTTAATTTTTCTTTTCCCTTTTTCTGGAAGGTTACGGACTATCAAATTACCATCTGATAATATCTGCACAACCTCAAGCCAGAAAACACCATAAGGCTCGACACGAGCACCTAATCGAGACTGATAAGCATTTTCACCCTCTATTTTGTTAAGGCGTTTATCTCCTTTTTTGAGGGTTTTCCATGAGCCGTTATTTTTCCCGATAGGTATGGCCTCGAGCTTTTCTTTTTCTAATAAGCGAATGGCACTTTTATATTTTAAGTCCGTAGGTATCCGGCCGATTCCTTTTTTTCTCCTCCAGACCGTATAAGGAACCGGATACTTTGTTTCGATGCGCCCTTTGGTGAAAAATATAGCAGCAGTTTTGTTTGCAGCTCCCTCAAAGGGCTGAACAGAAACCATATCATGCGCCTTTTTGACCATAAGCAAGTCTCCGGCTCCGAGCCGGAACCTGCGAAAACCTTCGCCTGCACCTTTCGCTTTGAAAACCTCCTGAGTAATCAAAAAGCCGAGTTTTCCGTTACGGCAAAGATAGTGGTCTGCTGCTGCATAAGTAAAGAGCATTGAAAAATCCTTTTCACCGCCGCCTAATCTTGCCGCATGCCCTTTCAGAGAAAATAGTCCATAATCCTGCCACATTTCCAATGTTGCTTTTCGATACTCCTGGGAAAGGTATCCCCACCGAATCCAGGGGGGATTTCCGATTACAAAATCAAATTTACCAGATGTCATTGGCGCAAAGACATTCTTTAAGAACCTTGCCCAAATACCGTTCTTGTTGTCCTGTTCAAGTTCCAGAATATGCTCATAAAAACGTTCAACAACTTTTTCGTGCGGCTCAAATACAAGCCCCTCTTTTTTCAGACGTTCAAGTGCATCGGCGGTACTACATCCAGCCTTTGATAACTGCTCAATTACAGGGGCAGCCCGTCTCATCATTACAGTATCATCAACCCATATTTTGGGAACCTGGAATACCCCTATAGAAGTTAATACTTCGACAGCACCATCAACGCCGAGAAGCATTTGACGCGAGCGTTTCGGCCATAATACCGAATCAGCCAGATAAACCGGAATTTCAAAAGAGCTTAATTTGCTCGAAAGGTCGCCTAAGGCAAATAGATAGTTTGTTCTGGCTGCAATAACCGCAAGGGGATTCAAATCAAAACCCCAGACATTTTTCAGAATTCTTTGAGCGGTCTGGACTGCTGTTTCATTTTTTCTCTTGCCGAACATCCTTGCTCTTTGAATTGCAAGAACAAGGAATGTTCCCGAACCGCAAGCGGGGTCTAAAAAACGTTTTCTCGTATCTCCTCGGAAACCTGTTTCGCTCAATACAAATTCTGCGAGCCAATCAGGGGTATAATATTCGCCCAGATTGTGGCGAACTATATCAGGTACAAGATATTGATAAAGTCGCTTTAACAGGTCCCGGCTGCTTTCAGGGTCAATAGTAGTTGTGGCAGGCTCAAATTCAGAAAGTCCTCTTGCTATTTCCCTAACAGCTTCCTCCAACCTTGGAGAAGAAAGGGTTTCCAGATACCAGCGGAAAAAATCACCTTCTAAAAAATTAGTTATCCCACGCCTTGAATAAATCCCGCCGCTCTCAATATCCTTTAACTGATTCTCTAAATCTTCTTTGCTGCAATGAAGCAGTCGGCTAGAAAATGAAGAACTAAGGCCAGTTTCATCGAGTAAAAGTAATTCCGCCGAAATGAATTTCATCAAGAGAGCGAAATAAGTATGCACGCAAAACAGCATTACCTGAAAGTTACTCTCTGTCGGCAAGCCATAAGTTTCCGCCAGTACCGATGTTTTTTTATCTGAGCCTCCGCCAAATTGTTCTCCGTAAACTATCCCAAACAAACGTTTCCATTCTTTGAAAAAAACTTCCACACGAGGATTGCTCCAATTTATTATCGCATCTACAAAAGCGGAAACACCTTTTGGGGCAATTTTACTTTTTGGGCCAAATCGATTGGCAAGGTTTTCTGCTGTAAGCGGCAATCTTGCAAGGGCACGTAGATATGTTATGAGAGTTCTGGCACTTTCCGGTGTAAAATCATAGGGGCCACGAATGGCGAAATCATTTTCATCTAATTTTGTTCGGGGTTTTTTATCACCAACGTAATTGACAAAAAATATTTTCTCGCCGTCAAACCCGACACCAACAAATCTAGTTCCAAACAAAAACAAGGTTTCCTTAGTTTCGTCTGATAACCCCTGGATGTAACCAACAAGCTGGTTAAACGCATGCTTTACGCCTTTTTTTGTTCTAAATGCTTGAGGCGGCTCATATTCAATGACTACTTGTCCGTGGAGGGCATCGGCGCGTCCGTGATAAATGGATTTTTCATATTTTGGCTCTGATTTAATACCTAATTCACCCAATACGGGGGCAAGAATTTTTTCAAAAGCAATTCTTAAATCCTCTTCGGTTTTGAACCGATTTAATTTTGGTTTTATCGTAGCAACCAGCAAGTCAGCCAGTCGTGTTATTGAAACATGATTGTTTGCCGTATTTTGCATTCTGCCTTATTAATCTACCTTAAAACCGCCGAACTTCACCCCATTTTACCCACGAATTAAAAACCCGCAATTAAATTCGTATCTCGTGAAGTGTATCTCGCAATTCCAAAAAATTTTACCTCCCCACCGCAGGGGTGTGGGCTAAACACAGAAAAACTCGTTATCTATTTGCTTTTTATTGCCTCGCGGATTTCCTTGTTTATCCTGACGCTGCACCACTGCCGTCCGCACATTGAGCAGTAATCGGCGGTGGACAATTCTTTTTCACCGATTTCGCTGCAGGCTTCATCGTGCATTTTCTCGGCGGTTTCGGGGTCGAGCGATTCAGCCAGATGGGTTTTCCAGTCCAGGTTTGCCCGTGCGAAGCTCAGCCTTTTGTCTTTTTTGGCGGCGTTTTTTAAGCCGCGGGCGACATCAGCGGCGTGCGCGGCGATTTTCGATGCGATTGTACCGCGGCGGACGTCGTCGGCGTTCGGCAGCCCTAAATGCTCCCTCGGCGTAACATAACACAAAAAAGACGCCCCGTAAAAGGCGGCGGCGGTTCCGCCGATCGCCGATGTTATATGGTCGTAGCCGGGTGCAATATCGGTTACCAAAGGCCCAAGAACATAAAACGGGGCGCCGTTACAGATTTGCTCTTCTATCTCCATATTGTACTGTATCTGGTTGAACGGGACGTGGCCTGGGCCTTCAACTATAACCTGACAGCCTTTTTCCTGTGCCCTTTTTGTCAGTTTGCCGATTGTTTTCAACTCTGCGATTTGGGCGTCATCGGTGGCGTCGGCTATGCAGCCCGGACGAAGACCGTCACCAAGAGAAAAGGCAATGTCATATTCGGCCATCAGGTCACATAATTCGTCAAACATCTCGTACATAGGATTTTGTTTGTTGTGATATATCATCCATTTGGCCAGCAGCGAGCCGCCCCGGCTTACGATGCCGCCAACTCTTCCTTCGAGCAGCGGCAGATGTTGTTTTAAGAGCCCGGCGTGAATCGTAAAAAAATCAACTCCCTGTCCGGCCTGCTTTTTCAAACAGTCGAGGATTATTTTGGCATCTATCTCTTTGACGTTTCTGCCCTCGATGACCTGATAAATTGGCACTGTTCCGAACGGTACGGGGCAGCGCGCCAGCAGTTCTTTGCGGATATGGTCGAGGTTACCGCCGGTGCTCAAGTCCATAATCGTATCGGCACCTGCGTCCAGAGCAGCCTGCATTTTTTCAATCTCGGCTTCTACCGAAGAGCGAACGCTGCTTGCACCGATATTCGCATTTACCTTTGTTGTAAGCAGCCGGCCTATACCAATTGGCTTTAGGTTGTTTTTCAGGTGTACCTTATTTGCCGGTATTACCAACCTGCCGGCGGCAAGTTCACTCCTTAGGAGTTCGGCATTGACGTTTTCGGTTTCAGCAACGAATTTGGCCTCATTGCTGATTGTGCCGGTTCGTGCAATTTGTAATTGTGTAGCCATTGTCTTTTCCTTTATTATTCCTGCCCAGCTTTGTGTGTGCTCGGCGGTGAACAAATAAAAAAATCGCTTCGTAGGAAGCGATTCAAACTACCGGATTTTATCAACCACTTTCCTACGCAGGCATATCCGCCGGCCTCGGCGATTGTCCTGATCAGGTTCAAAGGGTTTTTTCTCAGGCCCATTCGTCCTCGGGCCACCCCTAGTGAACTGTTTGTATTATAGTTTAATAGCGTTGGCTGTCAAATAAATAATCTCTGTCCTCTCGCCCTGTTCGTTTTCTCTTGACGGATGTTTGTGAGCGAATTAGAGTGCTAATCTACGAACTACGAACTATGAACTACGAACTACGAACTATGAACTATGAACTACGACCGTAAGAACCCATTCCGGTATCAAACCGCAGCGATTTTGCTTTTCATTTTAGTCTTAGCGGCGTTTTTACGCCTGATTAATTTGGGGCAATCGCCGCCCGGCCTGAACCAGGACGAGGCTGCAAATGCCTGGAACGCACATTGTCTGCTTAAGACCGGCAAAGACCAGGTAGGGGTATCCTGGCCGATTTTTTATATGCGGGCCCTGGGCGGCAACCGCAGCACGGTTCACGTTTATCTGCTGCTTCCGTTCCAGGCCATCGGGGGGATGAATATATTGACGACGCGGGCCCCGGCGGCCATCGGCGGTGTGCTAACCGTTCTGCTGATATATTTCATAGGCAGACGAATGTTCAACCGGCCAACGGCGCTTGCTGCGGCGGCTCTTTTAGCGTTGAACCCCTGGCATATTCAGCAAAGCCGCTGGGGACATGGGGCTGATTTGGGCGCCTTTTTTGGGGTGATTCCTCTGGCGCTGATGCTCTGGGCTAATATGCCGTTGAGTGACGAGGCGTTGCCCAAACGCAAAGAATTGCGTTTGGGGGCTCCTGATAAGGCCTGCAGCCCGAGACCTTTATTAGCTGCGCTTGCCGGTGCGGCAGCCGGGCTTTGCTGCTACAGCTATCCGGCTATGCGGTTGTTTGTACCCGTTTTTCTGGTGGCTGTAATTATGGTAACGCTGCCGGCGTGGTGGAATCAGCTCAAAACCCGCAGAGGTGCTTTGGCTATCGGTGCTTTTGCATTTGGTTTTGCAATTACGTTTATTCCGTTGGCCTGGGAGCATGTTTTTCACTTTGAAGGTGTTGCTCGCTACCGCCAGGCCTTGTTTCTCTGGGACGCAGCGGACCCATTGTATGTGGCGCCGTACAGAATCGCCGCTCGTTATATTCAGCACTTCGGGCCTGACTTTTTGTTCATCAACGGCGACCATTATCCGATTCAGTCCCCGCCCGACATCGGGCAGTTCCACTGGTATATGCTGCCGTTGATGCTTGTCGGGTTGTTCGTTCTGGTTCGCCGGTTCAAGCGCTCGTTGGCCGGACGTGTCCTGCTGGCTTTCATAGTGGTCTATCCTGTTGGTGATAGCTTTTTCCGGCATATCAGTCTTCATTCTTTGCGCAGTCTGCCGGGCTTGTGCAGCCTTGTTCTGCTGGCCGCTGTCGGAGCGGTAGCTGCCGGAAGATGGCTATGGAGGAAAAACCGCCCCCTGGCCTTTATCATCACTATCGTTTTTGCTGTTGCAGTTGTTGGCTTAAACGCCCGCTATCTGCATCGTTTCTATGGCGAATTTAACCGGCGACCGGCAATCTATCACGGCTTCCACGTTGACCTGCTCGAGGCCTGCCGGTGGCTGCGAGGGCGTCTTGATGATGTTGATGCCGTTTTCTGCACGACCAATGGTATGAACCAGCCGTATATAATTACCCTTGTGGCCCTGGAATATGAGCCTGCGAGGTGGTTTCGGGAGGAGCGCGATTTCATCACACCCGCCAACTATGATTTTTACACACGTTACGGGAAAATGCACTTTATGTATGGCCGCTCTTTTGTGCCGGCACTGACAGAACTGCAGCAAAGCGCCGAGTATAAGAACGTCATTTTTATCGTTCGTCCGGGTGAACTCGGCCTTAGAAATCCAATTCATCGAATATACCGCCCCGACGGTCGAGAGGTATTATGGATATGCCGACTGTAAGACTTTTCGCGGCAGAAGGCGCCAATCCTAAAGCAAAAGAGTGTTGGATTTTCAGCTTAGCGTTTTGCGCTGCGCAGTAATGGCTGGTGCGGACAGTCGCTGCTTAATATTTTACAGCCGGTCTCGGTTACAAGGACGTCATTTTCTATTCTTACGCCGAGTTTGCCGGGCATATACACACCAGGTTCAATAGTAATAATCTGTCCGGCTTTTAATTTTCCCTTACCTTTAGCAGCGACTACCGGCTCTTCGTGTACTTCCAGGCCCAGCCCGTGCCCGGTACCGTGGCCGTAAACCGGCAAGTCGTGTTTGGTGATTACTTGTCGGGCGGCTGCATCGACCTTTTTAATTTCGGCCCCGGCCCTTACCATTTTTATCGCAGCGGCCTGGGCCTGTTCAACCGCATCGTAAACCTTTTTATAAAAGGCGCCGGGTCTGCCTGTAACAAAGCAGCGTGTCAAATCACTGCAGTAGTTTTTATATCTGGCCCCGAAATCGATGAGAATTGTGTCATTTTTTTTCAGTTTTTTGTCGCCAGTCTGATGATGCGGACGCGATGCGTTTGGGCCGAAGGCAACGATTGTCTCGAAGCTGTTTATGGCGCCGAGTCTGCGAATTTGAAGGTCAAGCCGGCCGGCCAATTCGTTCTCGGTTATTCCCTGCTTTATAATCGGCAAAGTCTCTTTGAGGGCCTTTGCCGCTATCTGTGCCGCCTTTTTAATCGCTGCTATTTCACTTTCATCTTTGCTGCTGCGCACTGCTTCGATGATATTGTCAACTGTTTTGAGGCGGGTCTTCAGATTTTTTTTCAGTTCACCAAAAACAGCAAGTGAAGCGGACTTTTCAACCGCTACTGAATGGGCTGATTTTAACCTTTTAATCAGTTTAGCGGCAGCTTGGGCTATTGGGGCGCTCCGCTCGATTATCCTGCACGATGGGCATTCTTTTTGTGCCTGCTCGGCATATCTGCTGTCTGTTAGAAGATAAAGGCGGCGTGGGGCGATTACCGCCCAACTGTCACCGCCTGAAAAACCGGTCGTGAAAGTTACATTGGCCGGCCTGGTTACTATCAGACAATCTATCTTTTTTTTCTTCAGCCGGAGTTTAATAGCATTGATTCGTTTTTTTATAATTTTGTCATTCATTTTTACCGTCCTTGTCTTTGATACTACCGGCAAGGTTAATAATGTCAAGCTCCGTTTTTTTTTACAGTTCGAATCGGCCTTTTGGCTTTAGGTTTTCAGTTTCATTCGTAAAAGGACAATCAAGGGACAAACTATGATTATATTGTCTGAAAGCAGTTGACTCAATCATCAATATTTTTCATTTCTCCCTTTATGAATCATCAGAGTTGACCTAAAATCTGCTCATTTATTTTAACCTGCGAACGTCAGATATGTTATTTTTGGAGCGGGCAGTGTTCTTCGGCGCTCATTGCAGAAAGGCAGAACGAAATGAGAAAGTTTTTTCAATGGTATTTTGGAACGTCTCTTATATTGCGGATTATTGTTTGCTTTATAGCCGGCTCGGTTATCGGAGGCGTGTTGTGGCGCATCTCCAATACAACGGACGCTGCGATAACGGGGGTGTTGATGACTTACGTTTCACCTTTCGGTACGGTATTTGTGCATATGCTCAAAATGATTGTCGTACCTATTATTTTCTTTTCACTGGTGGTCGGTGCTGCGAGTCTGCCTATAAGAAAGTTCGGGCGAATCGGCTTGAAAACCATTTTTTGGTATTTTGGGTGCTCTGTTCTTGCGGCGGTGGTCGGAACCTGCCTTGCGCTTTTAATCAATCCCGGTTCGGGGGCTGCTCTTGGAAGCTGGCAGGATATGGCAGCAATGCTCAGCAGCGAGGCGCAGGATGTCGCTGCAAAGGCCGAAGTCGAAGGGACTCTGTCCAGATTACTGCTCAATATGTTCAGAAATCCGTTTGAGTCTCTGGCAACGAGCAACTTTCTTCCGAGCATTGTGTTTTCTGTGATGTTCGGACTGGCTGTGCGGGGCCTGATTGAGACCGGCGGCGAGGGAAAAATCACCGAACGACTTGAGATGCTGGAAGAGTTCTTAAAAGCCTGCCGCGACGTTATGTTCAAATTAGTGGACTGGATTCTCGAGTATTCTCCGATTGGTGTTCTGGCGCTTACCATCATAAATTTCGGTGTTTATGGTCCTTCTATTGTCGGGCCTTACGTTAGTGTAACCCTGGGTGTTGTGTTTGGAATAATGGCAATGGTCTTTATTGTTTATCCTATTCTGCTGGTGGCTGTTACCGGCCGAAACCCACTGCTTGTCCTCAAAGGGATTAAAGAAGCTATGATTATGGCTTTTATTACCCGCAGCTCTGCGGCGACGCTGCCGGTCTCTATAAAGACAGCCCAAGAAGAACTGAAAGTCCACAACGAACTTGCAAGTTTTTCGCTGCCGCTGGGAGCGACAATCAATATGGATGGAGTGTGCGTACATCTGCCTATGTTTGCGGTGCTGGCTGCGAATATGTTCGGCATACATCTTGGCTTCGGCAGCCTCGTGGTGCTGGTAATAACGACAGTGCTGGCATCAATTGGAGCAGGCGGCGTGCCGGGCGGAAGCCTGATGCTGCTGTTTATTATTCTGGAGACAATGGGGCTTACCGGCCAGCAAGTGGCCGTGATAGTAGCCTTGGCGCTCGGAATCAATCCAATTCTTGATATGTTTGAGACGATGAATAACGTCACGGGCGACCTCGTATGCACCTATGCAGTAGCACACAATGAAGGGCTGGTGGGCGACTGAGTTTTTTCAACAGCAATATACAATATCACTTGGGCGCAGTAACACATAATGCGGCATAAAAGCTGCGAAAGGAGACTTAAGATGAGACGTCATTTGATAATCCTGTCTTTGCTGGTTATCCGGGCAGGCTCTGGGGGCAGCGAATCTGTTGAGTCTGCTTTTAATTCATCGGGCCAACAACCGGTCAGTGCAAGGTTGTCTGAAATGGGGATAGTTTCGCCGGAGCAGCTATGATTGTCGAAAAAAAATAGCCAGCAGGAAAACCGTACCTGCTCGACGAGGGCGGGTGCAGCTATAATTTTCTGTCTAATTTTCTATAGCTGATGGCTTCAGCGATGTGTTCTGGGCGGATGTTTTGTTCTGCGGCCAGGTCGGCTATTGTTCGTGCGACTTTGCAGATTTTGTCGTGCGCCCGGGCACTCAGGCCGAATTCGGTCATCGCCTGCTTGAGCATCATTTCAGATGGAGAATCAAGCCCACAGAATTTCTCGACCTGCTTGTGGCTCATTCTTGCATTTGTCATTATTTTATCGTCACCGAACCGCCGGGCCTGGACCTCTCTTGTACTTACAACATCTGCTCTTATCGCCGCCGAATCAAGCCTGCCGGATTTGGAGCGCAGCTTCCGGAAACTTATGGCCGGCACGTCGATGTGAATATCGATTCTGTCCACCAGCGGCCCGGATATTTTCGAGAGGTACCTCTCGATTTGATTTGGCGTGCACCTGCACCTTCTTGCACCGGAGCCGAAGTAGCCGCACGGACAGGGATTCATTGCCGCAACGAGCATAAATTGAGCTGGGAACCTGATAGTGCCTTTGGCCCGTGAGATGGTGATAAAGCCGTCCTCCAATGGCTGGCGAATCATCTCTAAAACGTGTTTTCCGAATTCTGCGAACTCATCGAGGAACAAAATTCCAAAGTGTGCCAGTGACAATTCGCCGGGTCGTGGGTTTGTGCCGCCGCCGACCAGTGCCGGCCCGCTGGCCGAGTGGTGCGGCATTCGAACGGGACGTCTCGCCAATAGAGCCTTATTTTTGCCGAGCAGGCCCACCACGGAATATATGCGGGTGGTCTCGAGCGATTCGGCCAGCTCCAAAGGGGGCAGAATCGTTGCCAGTCTCTGTGCGAGCATTGTTTTACCGGCCCCGGGCGGGCCAATCATCATTATATTATGCCCGCCGGCAGCAGCGACCGTCAGCGCCCGCTTGACGCTCTCCTGGCCCTTAACGTCCGCAAAGTCAACCTCATAATTTGAAGCCACGTTAAAAAGCTCATCTATATCGACCGTCGTTG
>CAZMCN010000072.1:0-10910 GCA_964564845.1 uncultured Pirellulales bacterium
ATGTTGTGGTTCAGTTAGCAAAAGAAGAATACCCACCCATAACTGAGGGATTACGAATATAACCGTTTTTTTCAAAATTTTCTGCATTTTTACAGGACTATCGCCTTTTTACAAAATTATGACGAAAAATGTCCAAGCCCTCCGTAAATTATCCCCCAACCGCCGGCAAAACCGCCGCCCTGACGTAAATTTGGCGGTAAATACTATTAGATACCTTCTCAAGAATGGCAGGCTGCCATTTAGTAAACATCAGGTGACCATTTTTAAATGCTTTCTCTCATGATTTTGGCACCGACTGGATTTAGTCTCTCTTCGATTTTTTCATAGCCTCGGTCAATGTGATAGACCCTGTTTACAATTGTGGTTCCCTCTGCGGCCAGGCCGGCCAGCACCAAGGCAGCGGAAGCACGCAAATCCGAAGCCATTACCGGAGCGGCAATTAACTTTTTTACGCCGGCCACAATGACGGTAGGGCCTTCTTTGCGTAAATTGGCAGCCATTCGATTCAGTTCGGCAACGTGCATAAATCTGTCGGGAAAGATTTTTTCGATTATGATGCTGTTGCCGTCGGCCAGTGACAAAAGCGCCATAAACTGTGCCTGCAAATCGGTAGGAAAGCCCGGGTACGGCTGGGTGGTAACATCGGCGGTCTTCATCGGGCCGGTGCGGGCAACGACACAGCCATCGCTATTTGGCTCGACCGTTACGCCGATATTTCTCAACCTATCGACCACGGCCATCATATCGCCGAGCCGACAATTATGCAGTTGTAATTCGCTTTGTGTTATCGCGGCGGCGACCATAAACGTCCCTGCCTCGATTCTATCGGCTATTACCTGGTATTCGATGGGGGTAAGCTGTCTAACACCTTCGATAATCAGACGGGGCGAGCCGATACCTGTAATTTTTGCGCCCATTTTGTTAAGGCATCTCGCCAGGTCGGCTATTTCCGGCTCGCAGGCGGCCGATTCTATAACTGTCCTGCCCTTTGCCAGAACTGCAGCCATCAGGACATTTGCTGTACCGAGGACGGTCGAGCCGAAAGGTCCGCCGAGGAAAATATCTGTGCCGACAAGGCCGCCGGCCGCTTCTGCAACGATATAGCCGTTCTTCAGATGAATTTCTGCGCCAAGCTGTCGCAGTCCCCGCAGATGAATATCAACTGGTCTGTCGCCGATCGCGCAGCCGCCGGGCATCGAGACCTCAGCCCTGCCGCAGCGCGCAAGCAGCGGGCCGAGTATGCAGATACCGGCGCGCATCCTGCGGACGATTTCATAATCGCCGACAGGATTATCAATCACAGTCGAGTCTATAGACAGCTCACCGGCTCCGTTTCTGGCTACCTTACAGCCGAGCCGGCTTAGCAGACCGGCGCAGACGGAAATGTCGGAAAGGTTGGGAACAGCCTTAAAGACGGATTTGCCGGGCGATAAAATGGCAGAAGCCATTATCGGTAAAGAGGCGTTTTTCGAGCCGTTAACAACTACGCTGCCGGAAAGCTGAACCGGCCCTTCAATGTGAAATATGTCCATCATCTATTTCCCTTGAAAAGGCAGGACTAATTTAATACAAGAATGTTCTGGTTTCAAGACGATTTTGGCCATAGCTTACCATAAATTAAAACAGAAAACAAATTGGTGAGAATTCGCACTTGGTAATCTGCGAGCTTTATATCTATGAATGTTTCTGAGATTATTAAACAAATCGGCGGTGGTATAACGGCAGGGCATATTATCTGCCTGGCCGGGCTGATAATATTTGGCCGATGGCTGCTGAAGACTTCTCTGGGCAGAAAGGCGCTGGCCGATTCAGTACCCCGTCGAAACAATATGCCCGGTTATCTGCCGTTTATACCACTGTTTATCTGGTGGGCGGCTGCTTTGGTCGTAACAGCAATTGCACAAAAATTCCTGGAAGATTCGCCGGATTGGCAGGTAGTTTTCGTCCACAATCTCGTTCTCTGCATCGGCACTCTCGCAGCAATGGTGGTAACTATTTTTTTAGCAGAGAGAAGTTTTGCCCGGCGGCTAAAAGGGTTCGGGCTTAACGTGAAAACAATCGGCAGGGATTTTATTGCTGCGCCGGTGAATCTGCTTGGCGTCTGGCCGCTGGTGCTGGCGGTGCTCCTGCTGACAACAAAAATCGGCCAGCTTATACAGGGACAGGATTTCCAGATACAGCAGCACGAAGAACTCGAATTAGTAGCAGCATACTCTCAAGTCCCCATCAGAGTGGTGATTGTTATTACCGCTGTTTTCGTAGCTCCGGTGTTTGAAGAGATGCTTTTTCGCGGGCTGTTTCAGTCGATGATACGGTCGTCTTTTACCAGACCGTGGCTTTCGGTTGTGCTCAGCTCAGGATTGTTTGCTCTGGCCCATCAGGACCCGGTGCATTGGCCGGCACTATTCGTATTAGGTATGTGTCTGGGTTATGCGTATGAGAAAAGCGGTTCTTTGTTTCGGCCGATTTTTATGCACTCAATTTTTAACGCAATGAGCATATTAGCAGCTTTATATCAATAATCGGCTGTTGTCTGCTTGTCGTAAGCATAAAAAAATTACGAGATACCGAGGACGTCGGCCATTGAATATGCGCCGGGTTTTCTGTCGATGAGCCATTCGGCGGCGCGCAACGCACCCCTCGCAAAAGTATCCCTGCTGTGTGCGGTGTGATTGAGCGTTACTTTTTCGCCGAGTGCGGCGAATATTACCGAATGTATTCCCGTGATATCGCCTGCGCGGACGGCGTGTATGCCGATGGCGCCCTTGTCTCGGAGGGCGTCTTTGCCGCTTCTGCCTAAGGTCAGGCAATCGGGAAAAGAGCGGCCGGTCGCTTTGCAGATATTCTCAGCTAACGTCAGGGCTGAACCGCTCGGTGCATCCTTTTTGAAGCGGTGGTGCTGCTCAATTATCTCAATATCATATTCTTCGCCAAGCATCGATGCGATTTTGCCTACAAGAGAGAATAAAACGTTCATCCCGACGCTCATATTGGTACCATAAATTACAGGGATTTTTTCAGCGGCGGCTTTTATCTTCGCTAATTGCTCATAGGCCAGGCCGGTAGTGCCCAAAACCAAAGCAGCGCCGTCTCCGACGCAATAGTCGATGGTTTTATCCGCTGCGGCAGGGCTCGAGAAGTCTATTACCACATCGGCGCCGACGGGATAAAAATTGCCTATATTAACATTGAGGGGGGCTGCTGAGGCGATAAGCCCCGCGTCTTTGCCGATATCGGGGTGATTTTGCTCTTCGACAGCCGCAATAATATCGAACCGGCCAGCGTCTATACATAATGAAAGTATTCGGCAGCCCATTCGACCGGCGGCGCCAACGATTATGAGTTTAGGTTTCATTTGCGTCCCCTTAAGTTTTTATTATAAACAGGCCGATAAAAATATAACCGCAAAAATTTATATTTACAAGGCCAAATGATTTTGACTTGATTATTTTGTTTGACGAGTTATAAACAAACACAGTGTATAATGAACAGTAAGTCAGTCTCTCAATATATATTGATGGAGGTGTAGAAAATGATTAAAGCTGTAGTAACAATTTTGATTGTGTTTGTATTGAGTTTTGGTTTGGCTTTTTTAGCCGGCTGTGAGAGTGATGCCGGCACAGGCGCTGCTGTCGGCTCCCTGGCCGGCGCCGGAATCGGTCAGTTGGCAGGACGGGACACCGAATCAACTTTGATAGGAGCAGCAGTGGGCGGAGCTGTCGGCTACGGGGTAGGCAGTGAATCCGACAAGAAAAAAGCCGCTGCCGAAAGAGACGCCCTGCGCCAGGAAATAAACACCGTTACAGTTAATATAACCAACAGTAACGGTTCTGTCAGCCAGGTAAGACTGACCAAACAGGGAGTCGGCTATGTCGGCCCAAGAGGCGAGTATTACGACCATTTACCCACCGGTGACGAGCTAAAACCGATATACGGCTTTTAAACGGCCTTTAAATAGCTGCAGCGACAACACGTCTGCACAAGAATAGCGCTTCGGAGCTGACTGAAAACAGTAAAGCCCGGCAGGGAAAGTTTATCTTCTTTCCTTGCTTTTTTATCCGAAGTGAACCGGACAATCGAGGGTTCTGTGTATTGTAACTTTGAGATGACAGCGCCGATAAAATTTGAGGCCGCTGCAGCTTAAAGAAATAATATAAGGCCAAAGGTATTTCTTACCCTTGGCCTTTCTATATATTATCTGCCTCGCAAATTAGGGGGGGCAGCTTTTGCAATTTTATGTCTATATTATTTTTTACACAGGATTATATATTACGCCGGTATTGCCGGGCTGTTTTTGGGGCCGATTAGGCCACTGGAGACAGTCAAATAAAAAATCGCTTGCCTGTCGTATCATTACCGAAGGCATAGCAGGACACATCTCAAGCGAACCAATTACCTCATTGTTACATTTGTCCAAAACGCCCAGCAAATAGTCCCACTTCTGTCGGGATATACCGCCACGCAAACCGGGCGGTTCATGGTCGTCAGTCTGGCCGTAATTATCGGTCAGATGCAAATGGGCCGTCCTTGGCGCCAGTTCGTCAACATACTCCTTAAATGAAAATTGCGCATCCAGATTGGCATAGCCGATATCAAGGCAGTACCAAATAGAGTCAAACTTCTTCCCAACCGCCTTGACTATAGGCAAAGGACCTGTTTCGAGGCACAGTTTCACTTTTTGTTTTTCGGCAAGACTGACCACATCCTCGGCAAGCCCGCAGCCGTCAACCTCCGGGCCATCGGGAATGCCCAGACTCCGTAAACTGGTTACGATATTGGCACCCAGCAGCTTTGCACACTCGATTTGTTCATCCCAACGCTCTAATGTCGGCACGTCATCGCGCGACCTCATCACTACCAGCATCCCCTCAGTGGCACTAACAAGCCTGCTCCAGTTGCGCCTTTCATAACGGCACTCGTTCTGGTCCTTTATATTAGGCCACAACTCCACGCCGAAACCCATCAACTTTAAGAACTGGCATTCCTGCTCAAAAGATAGGTGGTTTTCACGCCACCAGAACACCATCGAAGAAACGACATAGCTGACTCGCATTATCCTGTCTCCATATCCGGCAAAAAAAAACACGCTTCTCCAAATACTAATATCGAAGTTAAACAAACCAGGCTTTCGTAATTTTCCCCAAAAAAGTGATTTTTTTGGACTGCGAGCCCGCCTTTGAGACAAAATCAGGTCATCGCAGTTTGCTCTTCGTCCAATAATACTCGAATTTTACTTCTGCGCAGCGTATATCGGCTGGTTGTTTGTGCGGTCTCGGCTGGTTTTCGGCAATAAAAGAAGCAAAATGTACTTTTGATAACTACAGAAAATTTATGTTGAATTAGGTACTGAGATTGTTAAAATGCACTTTTAGGTTTTGGGAGTAATTTAGCTATGAAAAAAGACATACATCCGGAATACAACAAGGTAATTGTTCACTGCGGCTGCGGCAATACCTTCGAGACCCGCAGCACGGTAAAGGAAATCCATGCAGAAATCTGCTCGGTGTGTCATCCATTCTATACGGGCAAGCAGAAATTTGTCGATACCGCAGGGCGAATAGAGCGGTTCCAAAAGAAATACGGCACAGATTACCTAAAAAAGAGCAAAACAGACCAATAGCTGCTCTTGAGCGTATAGCGGATAGCGTATAGCGGACAGGAAGAGAAAACCAAAGGCTGTACGCTATCCGCTGTTTTTTGTTTTCAGAGGAACAAAATAATGGCTGAAAAAAAAGACAGTTTTCTGGCGAAACTCGATGAACTCGATGTGCGCTACGGCGAAATCGAAAAACAGCTCTCGGATACGGCAACCGTCGCCGATTCAGCAAAACTGGTGACGCTGTCGAAGGAACAGGGCAGGCTAAAATCAATCGTTACAAAATACCGCGAATATAAAAAGACAGTAGCCGCCATTAAAGACGCTCAGGATATCTTAGAGGACACCGGCGCCGAGGAGGAATTCAAAGCTTTGGCAAAAGAAGAATTCAGTCAACTGGAAAGTAGAAAGGACGCTCTGCTTGATGAAATCCGAAACGCGCTGGTAATGACCGACGAGATGGGAGTCGATTCGGTGATAATGGAAATACGGGCGGGAACCGGCGGAGAAGAAGCAGCGCTCTTCGTGAGAGACCTGTACAATATGTACGTAAGATATGCAGAGAACCGAAGATGGAAAATTGAGCAGATTACCTTTAATCCGACGGAAATGGGCGGCTTTCGAGAGGTTATATTCGGTGTTAAGGGAGAAGGTGTATGGCCTAAACTGGGCTATGAGGCCGGCGGACATCGGGTCCAACGCGTGCCGGAAACCGAATCACAGGGCAGAATACATACCTCGGCGGCAACGGTGGTGGTATTGCCTGAGCCCCAAGAGCCGGATATCCGGATAGAACCCGACGACGTCGTCGAACATGTCAGCCGCTCAAGCGGGCCGGGCGGACAAAGCGTTAATAAACTCAGCAGCGCGATAAAGCTCGAACATATACCAACGGGAGTAACCGTCAGTATGCAGGATGAAAAAAGCCAGCATAAAAACCGCGCCAAGGCGTGGCGGATTCTAAGAAGCAGGGTTTACGAACACTTCGAGAAAAAGAAAAGAGCAAAACGGGAATCGCAACGCAAAACTATGATAGGTTCTGGCGACAGAAGTCAAAAAATAAGAACATATAATTATCCGCAAAACCGCCTGACCGACCACAGAATCAACCTGTCACTATATAGTCTTGATAAGATAATGACCGGCGATATGGATGAGCTGATAGCGGCATTGAGAAATTACGACAGAGAACAAAGGTTGAAAAACTTTTAAAGGGTGTCTTGTGAATCGTCAAGCGTATCTCGAACGAGATACGAGATGCGAGATACGAAATACAAAATGATAATTGTTGTTACGGGAATGGTCGGGGTTGATAAAAAAAGCTACCTTGAAAAGGTATGCTGGTTTGCCGGCCAAAAGAACAAAGAAGTGCTTTTATGCAATGTCGGGGAACAGATGTACGCCGAAGCTCCCGATATCCCGTCCGGCAAAATCTTAGATATATCGATGAAAAGACTAAACTCACTTCGCCGCAGCGTTTTCAAAGATATTATCGCAAAGGCCGAAGATGCCCCCAACCTAATCGTCAATACCCATGCAACCTTCCGGTGGCGGCACGGATTGTTTCCGGCGGTGGACTTCGACCAAATGCGAAAGCTCGATGCCGATATGTACATATGCATAATCGACGGTGTTACCGCCCTGCACATTCGCCTCTTGAACAAACATACCATAGAACACACACTCAAGGATTTAATTGTATGGCGGGAAGAAGAAATTATCGGCACTGAAATGCTGTGCAAAGGCATTAACGAAAGGACACCTTTTTACTGCCTGGCCCGCGGGGCCGAAGTTGAAACAATCGAAACATTTTACGAACTGGTCTTTGAAAAAAGGAACAAAAAGGCTTATCTGAGTTTCCCAATGACCGGCGTTGTTGATATAGAAGGGGTCAAAGAGGAAATCGACGAATTTCGGCGTCGGATGAAACGATACTTTGTATGCTTCGACCCGGGTGATTTGGAAGAATCATACCTGCCGCATTACGTGGCCGAGGCGGTTAGAAAAGGGATGGGTTTTGTTGAGGTAACGGCACTCGGGCAAAAGACGCGATTAGATGTGAATCAGATTCAGCAGATAGAGCGTGACATCAACAGCCAGATTTACGCCCGTGACTTTATGCTCATCGACCAGTCGGATATGATAATCAGCTTTATCCCGATGCTGGCAGATGGAAGGGCCTCTATATCCAGCGGGGTCGAAAGGGAACTTCAGCACGCCCACGAAGCTGCAAAAGAAGTATATGTCGTCTGGACCGCAAAGCAGAGGCCTTCGGTATTTATTACACAAACAGCTACCAAAGTGTTCGGCAGCACTAACGAGGCAGCGGAATTTTTCAAGCAGAAAAAGTACATAAAACATTAATAACTGATTATTGAAGTATTAGAAGCTGAACACCAAACACCAATTATGGGAAGAAAAAAACTGCTACCACCCGCATACTTCATAACATACCTGCTGCTGGCGATAGGATTGCATTTCATTATACCTATAGCGAAATTTATTCGTACTCCTTACAACTACAGCGGAATTTTGCTGCTCGGAATTGGAATTTGGTTGAATATCCGGGCCGATAAGCTGTTCAAAAAAAACAACACAGCCGTTGAACCATCTGAAAAATCCAGTTTTTTTATTGAAGAAGGACCTTTTCGTATCAGCCGAAATCCAATGTATCTCGGAATGGTAATTATTCTTACAGGTGTTGCTGTTCTTTTGGGAAGCATCGCGCCATTTCTTGCACTTGTAGGTCTTTTTATTACAATGAATGCTGTTTTTATTCCGGATGAAGAAAAAGCAATGGAAGAAACCTTCGGCGAGCAGTTTCTTGACTACAAAAAGCGTGTCAGACGCTGGTTATAAGTTCCACTAACAGCGGCTTTATCACAAAACCTGCGGAAAAATAGTTCTTTAAAAAGAGATACGTAGAAAGTTAAATATCGAACAATGAATATCGAAAAGGAAATATCGATTGAGGAACTCGCAGGCTGTATTGACCATACGCTGATTAGCGCCACAGCAACAGGTGAGCAGGTCAGGCAGCTTTGCGAAGAGGCCATAAGCTGTGGATTTCATACGGTCAGTGTAAACGGGCGGTGGGTGGCTCCGGCGGCCGAGCGGTTAACAGGTAAAAAAATCGCGGTCGGCGGAGTGGTCAGTCTGCCGCTCGGCGCCGACTCGACCAAAATAAAAGTCGCCCAGACAAAAGAAGCCATTTTCGACGGTGCCGACGAGATTGATATGGTCGCCGATTTGGCTGCTATAATCGAGGGCGATGCAAAATATCTGCTAAGTCAGTTCCGTGCGGTTCTGGGCGCCTGTCGGTCGATGAGACCGAAGGTTTTACTTAAAGTAATCATCGAATCGGCGGCTTTGAATCACGAGCAGAAAATATTCGCCTGCCGAATTGCACAGGAGGCCGGCGTCGATTTTATAAAGACAAGCACCGGAATGCACCCGGCTGGTGGAGCAACCATTGAAGACATAAAATTAATCAAAGAGACTGCGCCAAAATGTAAAGTCAAAGCGGCCGGCGGTATAAAAACCGCAAAACAGGCCATCGAAATGCTACAGGCCGGCGCAGAAAGGATAGGCACATCCTCAGGGGTACAGATTATAAACGAGTTCAAAGCGGGCCGGAAACAATGACAACCAGGGCAGTTGCTATAAACAACGAAATTATTAGTTGCAAACTGCATTATAAGAAGGTTCAGGCAGCTGCAAATTTGCCGGCTCTGAGCGAAATATTTGCTTCTATGGAATCGCCGTCAATTTTAGGCGGCAATAAGGCCAAGGCAAAGGCAGATGGGTTCAGCTACTGGGCGGCTGAACCAAAAGAGGTATTCGAATTCGGCTCCGGCAAGAAAAACACCTTTGCGAAACTCCAGCGGGTGCTGGATAAATATAAACTCAAGACAGACCCAAAACCCAAGACTCAAGACTCAAGAGATGAATTGCCGAAAGGGATTTTTTGCGGCGGATGGGTTGGCTATTTCAGCTACGAACTCGGCAGATACATTGAGCGGCTGCCGCAAACGACGACAGACGACTTTAAAATGCCGTTGATTCGGCTGTGCTTCTACGACAGGGTAATTGCCTGGGACCATCGCGAGAAAACTTTTTGGCTAATCGCTTTAGAGATGCCCGATGATACTGAAAAGCCGCAGGAGAAATTAGCGACTCTGGAGCAGTTTTTGGCAAAAGCGCAGAAGATTTGCCTGCCGCCGCCCGCCGCCGCAGAGTTCGAAACAATAGACATTTCGCAAATTCGATGCAATATGGACAAAGACTACTATCTGCGGACGGTCGAAAAAATACGACGTTATATCTATGACGGCATAGTTTATCAGGTCAACTTTTCGCAGCGATTCGAATGCGATTATAATGCAAGGCCTACAGCCCTTTTCAACTGGCAGAACCATTACAATCCGAGTGGCTATGCAGCATACATAGACGGTGGTGATTTTCATATCGTCAGCGCTTCGCCGGAGATGTTTATAACAATTACCGACGGCATCATCAGCACCAAGCCGATTAAAGGAACTCGTCCGAGATTGGCCGAAACTAGTTCACTGGCCAAAGAAACAAACGTTAAATATTTCAACGAGCTGGTCCACAGCGACAAAGAGCAGGCCGAATTGAATATGATAATCGACCTTGAGCGCAACGACATGGTAAAAATCTGCGAATACGGGACCCGCAAAGTCATCCAGCCGAGAACAATAGAGGCCTGCCCAACGGTCTTTCACGCAGTGGCGACAGTCGAGGGCCGGCTTCGAAGAGAAACTACATTCTGCGACATCTTGCGCGCGATGTTTCCGGGAGGCTCAATTACCGGCGCGCCGAAGGTAAGCTCAATGGAAATCATCGACGAAACCGAACCAACCGAAAGAGGCGTCTATACAGGAAGTATCGGCTTTATCGGCATCGACGGCAATGTGTGCTTGAATATCGCCATACGAACGATTATTATCAAAGACAACAAGGCCTTTGCGCAGGTTGGCGGCGGAATAGTCGCAGATTCAAACCCAATAGGCGAATGGCACGAGACACTTACCAAGGCAAGGGCACTGATAGCAGGAATTAACAGCGTACAGCACACAGCGTATAGCGTATAGAAAAAATGCAAGATTTGGAACCATAACAAAAGGTATATTTTGGCGAAAAGGGTTTAGGATTATGAATAAGAAGCAACTTATTTTTATGTGGCTTGGGATAGGGGCTTTGTATTCTATGCCTTTGCCTCGATTGTTGATACTTACCATCCTGACTACTTGTACTGTCCATTTCATTGAAGTTTTATAAGCGTTTATTACGA
>CAZMCN010000073.1:0-10693 GCA_964564845.1 uncultured Pirellulales bacterium
TCCATCATTACTACCCGCAGCCGTTCCTTTGGCCAAAACCGCGTGAACGCTTACATACCAATCATAAAAAATATTTGCGCAATGTGAGATAAATTTTCCCGAGCTGGATAATTGGTTGAGCAAACCCGCCGTAAAACGGCGGGCTAAATATTGAAATGACATTTGAGCACAATTAATCTTAACAAGCGCAAGAAGTTATTATGTTTGGTATAAGTTGTGCCGACCAAATCGAAAAATCCCTCTGAACAGTTGAGCAGGTGAACAGTAGTGCACAGGTTGGCACAATCACCACCTGTTCCAATGCTCACCTGCCCTGTTTTTCGGGCAAAGCCCGAAAAATCAGTGTATGACTTTATTGAGAGGGTAAGTGATTATGCCAGAAGCCCCTGCCCGCTTTAAAGCCGGTACGAGCGAGCGTTCGATTTTGTCGTCGATAATCACTTCTATCGCTACATAATCCGGGTCGGCCAGAGATGAGACAGTCGGACTTTTTTCAGCAGGCAATATCTTCAGTATCGACTCTAAGTCGTCCTTCTTTACGTTCATTTTCAGCCCGACCTTGCTCCGCGCATCTATCGCTGCGTTGAGAAGTATGGCGATATTTTCTATTTTTTCATGTTTGAATTTGTTCCGCCACGCCTTTTTGTTTGCAATAAATCTCGTCGTGGAGGTTGTTATGGTATCTATTACTCGCAGATTATTCGCCCGCAGCGATGAGCCGGTCTCGGTAAGCTCCACTATCGCATCCACCAGCCGACTCTTTACTTCAGTGGCGCCCCAACTAAACTCTATCTTTACGTCGATGTTCTTTTCTGCAAAATATTTCTTTGTTGCGTTAACCAACTCGGTGGCAATTATGCCGCCCTTGAGGTCTTGTGGCTTAGTTACTTTCGATTCATCAGGGACTGCCAATACCCACCTGGCCGGCTTGCTGGTCGTCTTGCTGTAGGCAAGTTCGCAAACCTCAACAACGTCTGATTCATTCTCGGTTATCCAGTCACAGCCGGTAATGCCCGCATCAAGAACTCCGTCAGCTACATATCGGCTCATCTCCTGGGCCCGCAGCAAAATCAACTTGATTTGCTCGTCATCTATTCGCGGCAAATAGTTCCTGTCGGTATCGGCAATATGGAATCCGGCTTTGCTGAAAAGTTCTATTGTTGACTTTTGCAGACTGCCTGCGGGAATACCCAATTTTAGTATTTGTTCCGACATTTTGAATGTTCGTTCCCTTCTTTTTATTTTTCACTTTTTTTAGTGCCGGTTTTTTTCCTGGTTTGGGACGCTTTCTGGGTTGTTTTGGGCACTGACTTTGTCCCGGCTTTCTTTTTGGGTCCACGGCCGTCTGCCTCGCTGTGGCCTCGCAAAAGAGCATAAAATTCATATCCGTTCGCAGCCGAAATCTGCCTGGTCAAAAAACCTTCTATCTCCTGCTCATCCGCTTCGGGGTGGACCAGCTCGTTGCTTCTGAGATATTCTGTCATCCTGGCCGTAAGCGGGATAGCATGGCCGCCAAGAGATGTCAGCATACAGTAATTGACCGCAAAATTACTGACACCTTCCATTTCTTCGAGAATCTTTTTGGCCTGGCGTTTGCCGATTTTTTTCAATTCTGCAAGACTTACCTTGTTATACTTTCTGAACAGATTACCTAAAACCTTTTTAAGGACAAAGACCGTATTCCTTATTTCAGGCGTGTCCTGACCCAACATTTCCACTATCTCCTCTTCCAACGAAACCCGCAAGTCATTGAAGTTAACAAAGTTGGAAGTGATGCTCTTGATAGCGGATTGTGCCGCCGACTCGCTCATGTTTTCACTGATAATACCATAGATAAGCGCTTCAAGAGGCTCATCATAGACAACCTTTTCCACCCTCGAATATTCACGTTTTAGTGAGCGGTACAAACTCTTTATTTTCGGGGAATATTCTTTATTATTTTTCATAAAGACTCATCGTCGATTTTCGATTTACGATTTTCGATTTCAGATCCCAGCCCGTTCACAGCCTCATCAATCAGTTTCATAGTCTCAAGGGTCTTTTTGAATTTATCATCCTTGTGAAAACGTAAAACCGGACAGAATTTACTCTGCACTCTGGTAGCAAGAAGCGACTGTATTCGGCTCTTTGCGTGCTCGATAGCCGCAAAAGTCTTATTTTGTGTCGCTTCATCTTTGCCGAAAATGCTGATATATACATCGGCGCTGCGCAAGTCGGCAGCCATATCAACTCTCGTAACACTGACGAGTCCCTCAATACGAGGGTCACTAAGGTGATTAGAGATAGCATCGCTGACAGCTTCTCTGACTATACGGGCCACCTTTTCTTGTCTTCTTGTCGCCATTTTTTATGTCACGATGTTAGTATCACCTGTCCTGTACAATTATCATTTCAAAGTGTCCTGGCCACTTCGACGATTTCGTAGAAGTCAAGAACGTCATCGACCTTAACATCATCAAACTTTGCCAGCTTAATCCCGCACTCAAGACCGGCCTTAATCTCGCGAACATCATCTTTGAAGTGCTTCAGAGACTCTATCGTCAGGGCGTCTCTGATTACGATATTGTCACGTACCAGGCGTACTTTTGCCTTCTTGGTGACCAGCCCTTCTGTAATATGACAGCCTGCCACCGTACCTATTTTTGAGATCTTAAATGTGTCTCTTACCACCGCCCTGCCGAGAGGGTTCTCAGCCTCTTCCGGTTCGAGCAGGCCGACCATGGATTTTTGCAAATCTTCGGTTATACGATAAATTACATTGTAAAATCTTATATCAACGCCTTTGGATTCTGCTATTTTCGCTACTCGCTCCTCGCTTACTACGTTAAAGCCGATGATAATTGCGTTAGAGGCCTCTGCAAGCACAACGTCGCCCTCGGTAATTGCTCCCGGAGCGGCGTGCAGGATTCTAATCTTTACTTCTTCTGTGCTCAACTCCGACAAATACTTCACCAAAACGTCAACAGAACCCTGTACATCGGCACGGATGATTATATTTAATTCCTTCACATTACCGGCTTCTATCTGGCTGAATAAATTTTCAAGAGTTATCTGCGTCCGTTCAGCCAACCTGTTTTCCCGCGAGCGGGCTTGGTTCTCTTCAGCAGCAGCTTTGGCATGGTTGATATCATCCAAACAGTAAAATCTGTCGCCTGCCTGAGGAACGTCGCTAAGGCCGGTTACCTCGACGGGCATCGAGCTTGTGGCCTCCTTGATGTATTTGCCGTAGCTGTTTTTCAATGCCTTGACCCTGCCGAAGGTGCTGCCCGCCAGAACCACATCGCCTTTGTTCAGACACCCTTCATCAATCAACAGCGTTGCCACAGGGCCGAGCTTGGCCGACATCCTGGCCTCTACAACCCAGCCGGTCGCAGCAATGCTGTCATCGGCTTTTAATTCAAGCAGCTCAGATATATAATCGAGGTGCTCGAGTAAATCGTCAATACCTTCGCCGGTAATCGCACTGGTTTTGACTATCTCGGTCTGCCCGCCCCATTCCGCAGGCGTCAAATCCTGCTCAGCCAGCTGCGAGTAAACTCGGTTGTAATCAATACCGGGTAAATCTATTTTATTTAATGCCACGATAACCGGAACCTCCGCCGCCCTGGCATGGTGTATTGCCTCAATGGTCTGGGGCATTACGCCGTCATCGGCCGCTACCACCAAAACTACAACGTCGGTCATATTGGCACCTCTGGCACGCATAGCTGTAAATGCTTCGTGACCCGGTGTATCAAGGAACGTTACCTTACTGTCACCGAGGCTTACCTGATAGGCGCCGATATGCTGGGTGATACCGCCCGCCTCAGCGGCGGTAACCGCAGTCGAACGAATCTTGTCCAAAAGACTCGTCTTGCCGTGGTCGACATGGCCGAGCATCGTCGCCACTACCGAACGCTTCTTAAGATTCTTTCTTTCTCTGCGGTCAAATTCATCTCTTATCTGCTCTTCCAGAGTCCTTTTGTGCTCCACAACCAATTCTGTCCCGAATTCCAGCGCAATCAGTTCGGCAGCTTCGGAGCTTATCATCTGATTGGCTGTAGCCATTGTCCCCTGCTCCATTAGCTTGGTGATTATCTCCGATGCTTTTACCGCCAGAGCCGCTGACAAATCTTTGACGACAATCGGTTCACTTACCGTGATTGTTTTCGGCCGGGCGGGCATAACTGTCGACCCGAGAGACCTGGAGGTGATTTTTCGTATCGGCCTCAATCGAAGTCCTTCACCGCCGGCAGCATCGAGTCGAGCACGTCTCTCCTCAAGGTCGCGTTGATGCTGCTGACTGGTGAATCTTGGTCTTTTTACGTTTTCATCGTCCAAAACGTCCTGACGACGACCATGTGTTCTGTCTTTATGATGCTTTGACGGACGCTTCTTTTCCTTTGTCGGTGTCGAAATTAACAGCTCTTTCTCCTCACGAACCTGTATCAATGGTTCAGTAACCGGCATATCGTGCCTGGGCTTGGGTCTCGGCCGGTATGTCGGTCGCCGTACTTTCGGTTCAGGTTCCGGTGCTTCAACTCGAATAACCTTAGGTCCGGTTAATTTAGCAGGCCTGGGTTCTTCCATTACAGGCCCGGCTGGTAGTACCGGCTCGGGCCTGGTTTTCTTCGCTTTCTTCGGTTTTTTGGCCGCCATCTTCTTCGGCGCCGGTTTTTCCTCCACCGCCGCTACTGCTGTTTCAGGTTCAGACCTGGGCTCTTTAGCTTTCCTTGCTCTTGCTTTATCAGCTTTTGTTCTTTTGGCCTTTGCTTTCTTCGCCGGTCTTTTTCGCTTTGGCTTCTTTTTAAGGCGTACCTTCTTTAAATCAACTTTATCGGTCATTTCTACGGTAGTAACATTCTCACCTTCGCTGAACCATTCACGTACTGTCGCCGCCAGGCCGGCTGAAATTGCCGACATATGGTTTTTAACGTCCAGACCCTCATCCCGGCACTTCTTCACAATGGCAGTGCTTTTTACACCAAGTTCCCTGGCTAAAATATAAACTCTCGTAGCAGCCATTAACTTTCTTCTCGCTGACAAAGTGCGATAAGGCACTTGTAAATTTATCTACTTTTATTCTTCCTGCTGCAGAAGGTTTTCCGCCTGGTTCTTTTTGGTTTCTGCCGCAAGTTGTTTTGCTTCTTCCACTGCTGCCTTTACCAGTTTGTCGGCAAGGTCGGCATCAATATTCAGCTCGCTAATCAAGGGCTCTGCCCCAACATCATCCAAATCCAAAATGGATATGACCCCGAGCGCTATCAACTTGTCAACGATTGTATCGTCGGCGCCTTCGACACTTCTGACGCATTTTGTCAACAGTTCAATTCCCTGATTATATTCGTCCGGCGTAAGGATGTCGATATCCCATCTGGTCAGTCTTGCAGCCAGTCGAACATTTTGCCCGTGTTTTCCGATTGCCAGGCTGAGCTGGTCCTCGTCCACAACAACAGTTGCCCTTCCCAGTTCAAAACATAACGCTATTTCGCTGACTTTCGCCGGCATCAGGGCATTTGTGATGAGCACCTGTGACGACTCATTCCAGCGGACGATATCGATTTTTTCTCCGCCGAGTTCATCGACTATGTTTTTTATTCTGCTGCCGCGAACGCCCACGCACGCACCCACAGGGTCAACCTTTTCATCCAGCGAAGCAACGGCGACTTTGGTTCGGTAGCTCGCTTCTCGGGCCAAAACGCGTATCTCAATGATATTTTCCGAAATCTCAGGCACCTCCAGCTCGAACAGTCGCCTGATAAAATCAGGATGCGTCCGCGACAGGATGATTTTGACCTGGTTCGATACTTCTTTGACGTCAAGTATCAGGCATCTGATTCTTTCGCCCGGCCGATGCGTCTGCCCCATTATCTGTTCGGATTTCGGCATAAAGCCCTCGGCGCGGTGGTCAAGATTTACAATCAGCGTCCCGCTCTCATAGCGGACAACTGAGCCGCTGATGATTTCACCTTTTCGCTGAACAAAGTCCGCATAAATGCTTACCCGCTCATCCGCCCTTATTTTTTGAATCATTATCTGCTTTGCCGTTTGTGCGGGGATTCGCCCGAGCTGCTTGACATCGATTTCTTCCTTATTCTTAAAAGCGGCAACCTCACCGCTTTCCCGGTCGATATTTACTACTATTTCACTTTCCATATCACCAAAATGCTTTCTCGTCGCCGAGACCATAGCCTCTTCCAAATCGATAAATATGGATTCCTTATCGATATTCTTATCGCGGGCGATGTTTTCGACGATTCTTACCAACTCTGCATTCATTGACATTCTTTCCTGCTCAGCGCCAAATCCCTTTATATTCCCATCCCGCAGCCACTCTTCGCTGCCGGGCAAAAAAATATGGAAACCACAACGGTTTCCACTTCACCGGAGTGCTTTTTACAGCCTTGCCGCAAAACTTCACTCCACACCGACAAAACAAATTAAGGTCGCTTCCTTACTCTACATCATTCACCTCCGGCAAAAAACCCCATCTGTTTCACGGCAATGAAGCAGAAACACGACTTCCAGGCTACCATATTGCGCAAAAAGCCCGGCTTGCTGGCCAATTATGCGCTTACTGCTCTTCACGGTTAGCCAATCCTATTATTATCATTGTTAACACCTTTTCATTTAGTTTTGGCAGCCGATAATCCTTACAAACCTAACCAAACTCATCATAATAATCGTCTAACAGGCTTTCTGCAATAACTTTTTTAACAAATTTACAAAATTATTGCCCAAAAACCCAGGTATTTGCTCAAAAAACGTTTTTGCCGCCCCAAAAACACACCCCACAACGGCTTGCTGTCGCCATCATCGCGAAGTTTGAAAGGCCGCCACAATCCTCAATCGCAAATCGTAAATCGCCAATATCCAATCCCTGCCGAAGCAATCTCAACACTTTTTACTTTTACTTTTCTTCCGCTGCCTGCGGTTTGGTATTGTTTTTACTTACTGCGCGGTTTTGCCCCTGCGTAATATTGCATGTCCCTCATAGTGGTCTCCGGCAGCACCGCCCCAGTCGTCACAAAAACATGTTCAGCCAAAGAAAGGTCGTAGTCTTTTCGGTTAGTCATAAAGACTACGAGCGTCACAACCAACAAACCCCTGTCTCATCTCTGTGTCTTATTTTTCCTATCCGCTAAACGACGCTGCACGCCAATTTCCATCAACCAATCCCCTTCTTATTCCTTACTCCTTAATCCTGTTTTCTCTTTTTCGTGCCTTTGCGGTTATAATAGTTTTTCAGCGATTATAAACGCAGCATTTTTTTTTGCGACCGCTTCGCAATTCTTCCGCATCTGCTCCAGCTTTGCATCATCTTTCATCAGCTTTTCCAGTTCCTCGGCCAGCCAATCCGACCGCTCTTTTTCGTCCGGCAAATCATCCACAATTATCGCCGCTGCGGCCTCGACCAATTTGCCGGCATTGAGGTACTGATGCATATCCTTATGATACGGATACGGCATACAAATACTCGCCACACCTGCAGCGGCATACTCAGCCACACTCACCGCCCCGCTTCTGCCGATTACCAAATCCGAAGCCGCCAGAAGATCCGCCATCTCATCGCAGTAATCCAAAATCTTATAGCTGATTTTCACACCAGCATATTTTTCATTTACTTTTTCAAAATTGGCCTGGCCTGTCAGATGAACTATCTGCCAGGCATCGGCGTAAGCACTCAATTTATCCAGCAGCGAACATACCGCATCATTAATATTTTGTGAGCCGCTTGATGCACCGGTTATAAGCAGCGTCTTTTTATTCTTATCAAGCCCTAACCGCTCTATCGCTTTTGTCGGCTGGGGATTTTCAAATCCGCTTCGCAGCGGACATCCGACGGTATGCACTTCGGCCTTTCGCCTGATAAAATATTTGGCCGTCTCTTCGAACTGCACAAAAATCTCATCCGCCCAGCGTGATGTTATTTTGTTTGCTTTTCCGGGCACAATATCGACATTCAAGAGTTTAACGGGGATTTTGAGTTTATGTGCCGCCCTGCAAACTGACGCCGACACAAACCCGCCGATACCGATAACTGTCGGATTTTCGCTTTTTGCAATTATCTCTTCGGCGACTCGGCTGCTTTTCAAAAACGCACAGATAAATTCTATTAGTTTGCCCGGCCGGGCTGAAAATGCTTTAGCCGGCAGCTGTGTGAACTTAAAATCGGTTTGTGAAAGGACTTTAGCGTCGATTTTACGACTGCTGACAAAGAAATGTATTTTTGCTTCCGGTTCGAGCCTGGCTATTTGTTCTGCAACAGCAACTGCGGGATAGATATGTCCGCCGGTTCCTCCGCCGGCAAAGAAAAAAATTCTGCCGTTCATCATTTCTTTTCTCCCGCTTTCTTTTTTGGCGATTGTTTGGCAATATTTATCAGCACACCCACCGCAGCCGCCGACAGCAGCATACTTGTTCCGCCGGCACTTACAAACGGAAGCGGTATTCCTTTTGTCGGCAGTACGACCGTCACTACGCCTATATTAAGTGCCGCTTGAGTAGCGATTGTCAGGACAATTCCGCACGCCAGAAGTCGTCCAAAGCTGTCTTTGCAGCGAGAAACAACCAGAATCCCCAGCCAGAGGAAAGCGATAAACAGCCCGATTACTACAGCGGTGCCGACAAAACCGAGTTCTTCACCGATGATGGCGAAAATAAAATCCGTTGTATCTTCCGGCAGATGCCCGTACTTGCAAATTCCCCTGCCTAACCCTCTGCCCCACAATCCGCCGGACCCCAGTGCAATCAAAGACTGATTTGCCTGATAAGCGTCGGAATCAGCCCATTCTTCAGGATTAAGAAAAGCTACAATCCTGCGAACTCTGGCAGGTGAGCTAAATAAAGCTGCGCAAAAAGCAAGTGCGCCAAACGGAACCAAGGTTAAGATGTGCCAGAGTTTTACGCCGGCGATTATTAATAACAAAAAAGCCAGAAGCGTTATAAATGCTGCCGTGCCAAAATCTTCGATGATTGTTAATGCAACAACAATCCCGATAGCCAGACAAATCGGGACAAATCTTTTACGGTATAACCCTAATGTATCATTGAACTTATCACAAAAGGCGACGAGGAAAAAAACGATTGCCCATTTAGCCAGTTCGGAAGGTTGAAAACTAATCATAAACGGGCCTGCCGGGATGCGCAGCCATCGCCGGGCACGGTTTATTTCGGTGCCCAACCGCGGAATTAAAACGATTATAAGTAACGTTATGCTAAGGACTAACATAAAAGCGGTTGGGGATTTGAACCAGCCATTTGCGAAACTGAATCTGCGATAATTGATGCGGGAAACAGAGTACATAATAATACAGGCCAGGGGAAAAAAGAGGATTTGGCGCAGGCCGGTGAAATCATAAAACGCTCGTAAGCTGTGCTGCTGACTTATGTTAACGTCGGCGGAGAAGACAAAGACGGTGCCAATGGCCATCAAAACAATAACAACGGCCGGGATATAATCGGGGACCGGATTGGCTTGGTTTTTCGTAACCACTTTATTATATTAGAGTTATGTAACAATTCGTTCGTGCCCGGCTAATGTGCAACAGAGCAGCTTAACAATGTATTTTCGGCTTATTCCAGGCGTTCACAGCAGAATTTATCGCCGTTCCATCCCGACCTGCCAAGGTCATAAACTGCGAACATCGCCGCGTTCTTATAACTGCTTACAATTCCCCCTCCTTCCAGCCAACTGCCTATCAATTACAATTTGACCGGATTACAGAGATTTCTTTCGCTCTTGGCTACACGACCACAGTGCTGACATTTGAACTCTGGATTTGCAATAAGAGACTCAAATCTTTCCGGCTCGCTGATATGAATACCCTGTGACATAATGTAACAAAGGTGTTCTGTGAATGAATCACTTTTACAGTTTGGGTTATGTTGTATCTTTTCTTCTGCCATTTCCCCCCTGCTTTCTTCGAGTCAGTTAGTCTTTTCAATTCCTCCCAGCCAACCGCCGCCGGGTTATCCCGATTTAATTATTGTTTTTGCTCATCAGCTTTTTTACTCTCAAGAATCCGCTCAGCACTCTTCTCGACTTCGTTTTTGCTGAGAAAGCGATGCACTACGGTAGTTGATTCATCACTCCCAAGCTTAGTTTTCGTTATATATGCAAATTATTTGTTTTTTGCAACCGAGCATTTTTGATTTTACTTATCATGAGTAAAGGCAAGCCGACAAACAATATAATTGGGGCACCCATAACAAGCGGAATTAAGAAAAAGAGTGTTAATGCTATTGGCGTATCTCTGCCATCCAAAATTCTGCGCCAGATTTTGCCGAACATACCAGTAGTGAAACGAATACGCACAAAAGGCATGTACGATGCGAGGGGATTTATGGTCTCGTTGGAGTCACAATTGTTGCAATAATTCTGCAGAGGATTACAGGGCTGAAAGTACTTCGGACAGACTGGCCAAGCATCTTCCGGAACAAAGTCATCACTAACGTTGGCGATTTCCTCGTCACGTTGAAATATAACATCATTGTTACCTTGTTCAGCCATACGAATATACTACCAGATTACAGGTATTAAGACAACCCAGAGGCAGCAAAAACAAATCAAAGAACAAAAATCAAAGAGTTAAAATGAAATTGATATTGCTGGTGGGGCCGGCCCCACCCTACCAAACAATTTTGGATTCCTGCTTTCGGGTCTGTTGCTAAACAGGCTTTTATCCTTCTCATCGCAATTTACAATAATTCA
>CAZMCN010000074.1:0-10556 GCA_964564845.1 uncultured Pirellulales bacterium
TAAGTTCCCGATGAGGTATCGCGGCTGATTACCACGATAGGTAAATTCGGCCCGGCAACTTCTTTCCAGTTTGTAATTTTGCCCTTGTATATATCACGAATCGCAGAGGTGCTTAGCTGTGTAACAGGATTGGAGGGGTGAACGACAATGCAGACACCATCCATAGCTACTACGTGGGCCACAGGAAATATCCCGTTCTCAACAGCTTTTTTGAATTCTTTTTCTTTCATAAAGCGACTCATAATAGCAATATCACATCGGCCATCGATCAGTGCCGCTGCACCGGCACCACTTCCCGGTTTGTTGACGGTAATTTTCAAATCCGGGTAATTACTCTTGAAGGCCTCGACGAAGGCATCGGCTATTGGGCCGACTGTGGTTGAGCCTTCGATTTGCAGGGTCTGTTTTTCAGCAGCGATTAGCTCAGAGGCTAAAACCAAACCCATCATAATCAGACCGCATACAATAATTCTTTTCATTTTAAAATCTCCTTTTTTCACTTTCCTGAATTATACGATTCTAATGTTAGATTTTTGTTGGAACCTGGTTAGAATTTAGTAAACATTGTTAGAACTTGAAAATCAGGTCTGCTTGTAATTTGCGGTAGTCGGCATTGTTGTCGCCCCACTCATTGTGGAAGTATGTAAGGGCTGTTTGCCAGTTATTAGCTATCTGGTACTTGAAGCCGAATGTATGGCCTCTTCCATTGGTTCCACCACCAATGAAGTCTGAGTCGGTAAATGCACCTAACACCGCATCCGCCTGCAGGTCTCGGTAGTTATAGCTGGCCTCCCATGTGCCGGGTTTTTTTGCTTTATTTACCTTGCAGCCTATCAGCCAGCCTGTGTCCTGTGATGAGGCTGATGCAGTGTTCTTGGCATAGTCGCCGAAGACAGCCACTGGCATTTCTTTGACCTCAAAGCCAAATTCCCCGAATGCTTCAAAGATGTCGTAGTCGCTGGCGAACCTGTTGCCCGAACTTGTGTTGCCGAAGAAGCTGGTTGAGGTTGACCAGGTACCTTTCAGGTTTCCGCGACCTTTTATGTCGGCATAGTCGAAATAGCTTATGCCGCCCAGCAGGTAAGGGCTGTTTTTAAATGTGTGCTTCAAGTATGCTTGAGCACCCCACAGAGATGTATTGGCACCTGCTGAGTTTTCATTGACCCAGAAGCCGCCTCCGTTGATGTGCAATTTGTCATAGTCTCCAAGAGCAATAACGTACTTTGCGGCGATACCTTCAGGATTTACATCACCGTCCCAGATAAGCTGATTTCCGCCAACCTTGTAGAACGGGTTCTTCATTTTACCGCCTATGAGGTTGAACGCTGGAATACCATTTGGATGCCAATCAAAGTAGGCCAGATCCAGCCAGAGTTCTTTGCTGGAGAAGCTGTCTTCTAAGGTCTGATTTGTCGAGGCTGGGTCTGCCGAGCCACTGGCAATTCTAAACCCAAGGTCAACTTCGCTGTTGACCTTTGCATCAAGTCCTAATCGTGCCCGTATTCGGTGACGGTTACGGCCCTTTTGCCAACTGCTGCCTTGTGTATCTCTTGTTTCATGTCTGTAGCGCAAATCCCCGCTTAACTTTACATTTTCGACCCATTTGAGGCTTTCAGGCAAAGCCCCTATTTGCTTTTCCTCTACCGCTTTTGAGATTTTTTCATCAACATTTTGCTCCTGAACTTTCTGCGATGCCTCCAGTTGTTCAAGCCGCTGCTGCATCTGCTGCAGCAGCTTAGCTTGTTCTGCCAGTTGCCGTTTCAGCTCTGCTAATTCGTCAGCCTTTACACCTCCTCCTGAAGCCAGAACGAGCAGCCACACCAACAATAAGATTTTCTTTTTCATTTTGTACCTCCATAAAAATTGCACCTTCAATTCGGTTCTTCAGGCCAATCCCGAAGAGCTTATTTGCTGAAAAATTATTTTAAGAGTGTTGGGAAGATATTAGGGGATTGTTAGAATTATGTTTATGGTGAAAAAAAGCCCACCCACAGGTGGTGGGGCTAACTAAAAATAATTTGTCGGCTACCACCCCATCATTTATCATTCACACTATGTCGAAAATTGCTGGGTATATGGTAACATGGACCACCTATGGCAGTTGGTTGCCGGGAGACGAACGAGGATACGTTGAAGACGGTCAAATTCTTCCGGGCAATACATACACCCTGAAAAGAAATATGAACAGGCAAAAGTCTTCCACTGTGCGACTTAATGCGCAGGAAAGGAAAATTGTGCGGCAAGTAATCCTTGCCGAAGCAAAGAGAATCGGCCACAAAATTCAGGCTCTTGCGGTCTGCACAAACCATATCCATTTGTTGGCAGAGCCTCATTCAGAATCCATCGCTGATACGGTTGGAAGGTATAAAAGTATAACCACCCGGGTTCTCTGGCAGCACGGGCGTAAAGGACGAATATGGACCAGAGGTTATGATAAGCGTTTTTGTTTTACCAAGGAAGAACTCCTGCGAAGAGTACAGTATATCGAAAACCACAACACTTAGCCCCCAGCACCTGTGGCTGGGGCCCTTATTGGCGCAAGCGCCTGTGGCCGGGAAGCAGGGTTCTGGTTTTACCCCACAATACCTCATAATGGAAATTCTGGAGAGAACCTAAAGCGATTGACTGGGCTAATGCGATGACATCCGCTTCTGCTTTAGGAAATTGTGCCATTTTTCGTAAGCTCCTTAAAATTAAGAACTTATATTGCGTTTCCCCGCATCCCTGCAGGACAGTTGTCTTGTATCGTTCTGTTACGTTATACATTGCTGTAAATAAAACCCATTTAATGCAACCAGTTAAGATTCCGGGCAATGAGGAGTTCTGTCATCTTGGCATGATGAGTGTTTTTCATTGCCACTGGTTTCATCTTAAAGGAATACCTGGCAGCAATATCACGTACATCTGGGGAATCGTCATATGTCAAAAGAACATCGCCTGCAAGATTTTGGGCGGTTTTGAAAAGCAGTTCATGGTCGATTTCATGGTGTGTATATAGTCGTTTCCCGGCTCGCTTGCTGTTTACGCCTCCAGCAGTATATGGTGGATCAATGAAAAACGCCGCAAGTCGTCTGCGAGAATGCTGGCGAATGATTTCTATTCCGTCCCCGCATATGAATGTAAAGCGTTCACGCGAGCGCCCAATCGCTCTTATGCGTTTCGCTAATGTCTCAGGATACCACCGAGACTTCAACCCTTTCCCATTCTCGCCATTCTTTATGAGACTTGAGCCTGGGGCCAAAATACCGCCATGGTAGGTACGGTTCTTGAGTATTGTACGAAACGCCTCCTCTTGAACATTTGTGGAGTTGGAGAGAATAATATCCTTTACGTTTCTCAAAGTAAGGTCGAATTCCAGTATCTTTTGCGCCAGCCACTCCGCATCACCGCCAAGAATGGTTTGCCAGACGGCAGCAATTTGCTTGTCCAATTCTACAAGCAGAACATGTTCAGCCAAACCCTCAAAAGCTACGGTTAGACCAACTATTCCACCACCAGCAAAAGGCTCAACAAATAATGAAGGGCGTTTGTCAATACTTGTTAACCATTGGCGTATGCGAGGAACCAACCATGTCTTACCGCCAGGATAACGAAAAGGGCTTCTCTGCGGAACTGAGGCAACATTAACCACATGCTCCGACAGTGGCGTATCGAATAATGCCATCTGATACTCTTCACTAAAATGGCGCATCGATCACCTCCGTATCTGGCGGGTTGTTATTGTCTAATTTCTCATCAACCTTGCTCTGAAGTACTTCGAGGAAATTGCTCATATCACCAGGTTCAGACCGCGTTATTTTTTCTACGCTCTCGTTAAATTTCGTGTAAATAATTTTCCATCGCTTCAATTTGAAAACATTAGAATCTGTGTTGTGAACCAAGTCGTACACAAACCAAGCAATGTCAGCGAGTGACGGGTCAACTTCCTGCAACGTGGGTAAGGTATGGAAAAAGCCACGGTTCAGAGCAACTGCTGTTTTCTTTCCCCATGCTTTGAGTATTCCGCCCTTGAAAATTAGCTGTGGGGCAAGCCTCTTCCGTGAAGACGAAAGGTAATCGGGCTTGGGGTAGTTTGGTTGTGTACTCCAGTCCAATGTTACGCGTTCCCCATGTGCTTCCATGTAATATTCAAAAGGATTTCGGATATTGCCTGAGATATACACTGCCTGAACTTCAAGTGCACCAAAGTCCGTCACTTTTCCAGCGGCATCATAAGAGCAGAGAACAACATCAACGTTACCCGCCGAGTTTCCATGTTTGTCCTTGAGTCTGACTTCGGTTAAAGTCGTCCATTTGGATCCCTCCGGAAAGAAGAACGAGGCAGAATCTTCAGCAATCAACCATTCCTCGCGAAAGCGAATGGGGCATGTGATGACAACATCTGTTCCGTCATATATGCTGCAAACTCCAAGAGGATTGTTCGCTTTGTCCTTGGTGCAGTTGGGAACCTTATTCCCAAAACGGCACAGAGCATTTTCACGGTAACGCTTCGCCTCAGGGGTAAGATTATTTATTGGGAATCCGAATACTTCTGCAAGCGGCTGCTTAGCCATGTCATTAACCTTTCTTGTGATTTATATCCCTACTATGTCTGGTGGTTGGAAAAGACTGATTCCGTTTCTTTGCCTGAAAATCTCATTTTTTCGCTTAACTGCCTTAAAATAAAAGACTTAAAATCTAACTTTCCCGCTTTGGCGGGTCTTTGAGTATCCTTTCTGGGCGGCAAAGTCAATTGACTTAATCATAAAGCAAATTGACCTGACCGTAAAGTCAATTGACTTAGCTGCAAAGTAAACTGACTTTGTCGCAAAGTAAACTGACTTAGCTGCAAATCAAATTGACTCTGCGACAAATCAAATCGACTTAGCCGTAAAGCAAATTTCCTTTTGGATAAAGTAAACCGCCTTGGCGGTAAAGTCAACTGACTTTGTGGTCAGCTTTTATTCTTCAGAGTTACCGGCAGGGTTTCAATGTATTTACGGATTTCATCGCGCACACGGCGGTAATGGCTGATTTTCTCCTCTTCATTTTTTGCATTAGCTGCAAGCTTAGGCGGGTCGTCAAATCCGCGATGAATGATTTTTGTCTTAGCAGGAAAAACCGGGCAGTTCTCTTCCGCATGGCCGCAGAGAGTGATGCAATAATCAAATTCAACTCCTGTAAACTCACCAACAGTCTTACTGTGCTGGTCTGATATATCAATGCCGGCTTCTTTCATAACCTGCACTGCATACGGGTCAATACCTTTAGCCTCAATTCCAGCTGAAAGAGGAGTTACCGTGTTGCCGATTAAGCGGCGAGCGAAACCTTCAGCCATCTGGCTCCGGCAGGAATTACCCGTACACAGAAACAGTACTTTTAACCTTTTAGCCATTTTCAAAATCTCTGGTGCTTAACGGTAAATGAACTGTAAATGTGCTTCCTTCGTTAACCTTACTTTCGACGGTCACGTAACCCCCATGAACCTGTGCTATATGCTTTACTATCGATAAACCTAATCCCGTCCCTCCAAGTTTGCGACTTCTGCCTTTATCGACAACATAGAAACGCTCAAAAATGCGGTCGAGATGCTCTTTTTCTATTCCGCAGCCTTGGTCGGATACAGTGACAAGAACCTCGTTTTCTTGTTTCTTGGCACTAACTTGTATCGTGCTGTTGTCCAGACTGTATTTAATTGCATTATCAACAAGATTAAGTACCGCCTGTTCTATAAGAGCAGCGTTTATTTTTGCTGTTATCTCTTTATCACAGGACAATTCGACTGTTATATTCTTTTGGTCTGCTTTAACTTTGGATAGTTCAATAGCAGAAACGAGAGCTGGCCTTAAACTTGCTTTTTCAAAAGATAACCTTCTTTTTTCGCTGTCTTCCTCTAATCGCGAGAGACTCAGAAGGTCTTCGATTATAGCGTTGAGCCGGTCAGAATGTTTGGCAATGATTTTTAAAAACTTCTTTGTTTTTTGTGTGTCGTTTACCGCCCCGTCTAACAGTGTTTCAACAAATCCCTTAATAGAGGTAACAGGGGTCTTAAGCTCATGAGAGACGTTAGCTACAAAATCGCGTCTTACTTCTTCTAACTGGCGGGTGCGGGTAATATCATGTAACACCAGCACAGCACCGATATTATTACCGTTATTGTCACTCAGAACAGAACCATTTAACTGAAGGAAACGACCGCCGTTATTTGATACAAAACATTCGGTTTCAGTGGCTTGTTTATTTTCAAGGGTATTTTTTATATACTGCTGGAGCTGAGGATTTCGGATGACCTCTTCAACAGATAATCCCCCTGACTTGACCGCATCGATGCCAAGCAGCTCTGCTGCTGCTTTGTTGATGCTGACGATATGTCCTGATGAATTAACCGCTAAAACCCCCTCAATCATACCCGAAAGAATTGCCTGCGTCTGGCTTCGCTCTTCGCTGATTGTGTTAATCCTTGCATTAAACTGCCGGGCCATTTCATTTAGAGCCTTTGCGAGTTCAGCCAGTTCAACTGCATTCGGTATAGATAGCCTCATATCGAGTTTGCCTGAAGCGAAGTTTTTTGCCACTTCAGTCATCTGTTCTACAGGACGGCTTATTTTCTTGGATATAGCTAAACTTATCACCGCCGCACAAACTGCTATGAACACAGCCGCCCAGAAAAGATTTTTATAAATATTTTTAAGTGCTTCATCAATCGCTGTAACAGGTACGGAAGTTCTAACGATAGCCAGGACTTTGTCCTCCTGTTTTATAGGGACTGCCAGATACATCATTCTTTTGCCAAGTGTCTCGCTGAACCGAAGTGATTTACCCGAATCTTGTTCCAGGGCAACCTGAAACTCAGGCCTATCAGAATGATTTTTCATACGGCTGGGTGTTTCATCGGAATCTGCTATTACTTCGCCATTTGGCAAAATCACCGTAATCCGTGTAGAGCTGGCGGCCACTATTTGTTTACAAAAATCGTCAATTTCTTTAAAGCCGTGGGCAATCAAATTGACTGATATCTGTTTTTCGATTAAATGTGCCCGTGATTTAAGGTCATCAGCCACCTGATTAAGGTGAAATTTACGTATCGATTGTGACCCATACCAACCTACACCAACTACTGAAATTACAATAATCAGCAGAAAAGATGGATAAAGCTGCCATAATAACCGCTTTTTAAGCATTGATTAATCCTTAAAGCGATATCCAACACCGCGAACAGTTTCAATATATTTACTACAAGAGCCTAATTTTTTGCGAAGCCCAACTATTTGAACATCCACAGCTCTGTCTGTAACGAGGTAATCATCACCATGTAACGCATCGACAATCTGGTAACGCGTAAAAACCAGGCCCGGTCTTTTGGCTAATGCGTAAAGGATATTGAATTCAGTAAAAGTTAAATCAACCGGCTTGTTTTTGATTAGCACCTGACGACGAGCAGGCTCTATAGTTAATTCGTGAATTTTCACAGGTGCCTTTTCTAAATCACGGGCTATCGTCCGATGTAGAATCCGCCGTACTCTGGCTACAAGGACCTTTGGGCTGAACGGCTTGGTTACATAATCATCTGCCCCCAATTCCAGACCAGTAACAATATCTGCCTCTTCGCCCTTGGCTGTGAGCATTATGACAGGAATATACTGCGTTTTGACATCGCTTTTCAGTTTTTTGCAGACCTCTAAACCATCGATACCAGGAAGCATCAAATCCAGTATAACCAGATCGGGCAGTTTGGCCCTGGCTTTTGCCAAAGCCTCCTCACCTGTGGTGGCTGTCTCGGTATTGTAACCATTCTTGTCGAGGTTATACCGAACCAGCTCAAGGACATCTTCTTCATCATCTACGATCAGAATATTTTCTTTTGCCATAATTTTTTTCTATCTTTTTCACATTAGCATATTATTAGATTATTGTCAGATTTTTGTTAGACTCTGTTCCTTAGTATACAACAGATCAATTTAATCTCAAGGGACTAATTGCATGCAAACGATTTTGCTGCATAAGGAGTTTTGGATTGTGAAAGCCAAGAAAAACACTCCGGTTCGTTGGTCGAATGAAGAGGTCAGGTTACTGAAGAAACTTTTCCCGAAAGGGAAAGCAGGAGAAATAGCCAGCCAACTCGGAAGGTCTGTCAATGCGGTAAGAATGAAGGCACACAAACTGGGACTTAGAAAGCCGAACCAGTACCCTGTTTGGTCGAAGAAAGAGCTGAACGTGCTGAAGAAACTATATCCGAGAAGAACGGCAGAGGAAATAGCTGACCGGATTGGCAGGCCGGTACAGGCGGTAAGAAAGAAAATATTCAAATCAGGTCTCAAGAGGAGAAGACATTAAAGATACTATCGAGCGGCGACTGTTCGTGCGGAATTGACAGTTACAGGCAATCGTTACAATGGTGGGGTGGGTTGAGCGATTTTGACGATAAAAAAGAACGGAGCTGGTAAGCGGAGGGAGGGAGTGAAACCAGCTCCGTTCGTAATGAACTGAGTAAACATTAAAACCGCACATCCACTTTTTTTATTGTATCTGAAAAGCTGTTCATATTCAAGAGAAAAATTGTCATAGCTGAAAAATTTACGCATCGAGCGGATTGTGGCAATTCTACGGGCGTAAAGTGTCTGTCAGAGCTGTCCTGTGAGATTCTATAAGCAGCCTTAACTGAGTTTTCTTTTCACCATCACCGCACCGAGGGCGAGGAAAAGAAGCGTGGCTGGTTCGGGGATATTCATACCGCCAAGATAATACAATTAGTTGCACGAAGCAAGTTTACGTAAGTTCTTTATACCATCAATACCTATTAGAAAAACAAGTCATATTCTTCAACCCCTCTGCATCATCTTACTCATGTAGTTATGTTGACGATTTTAATTGCTATAAATGATTGCGTTGAACAGGAGGCGAAAAGTCCCGTGTGGCTGCCCGCGATGCTGGACTCGAAATCCCAATAGAATGATTTTTCCTTTGCCGTATTGTACTTCGACAATTGCCGGTTTGTCGGTTATAAGCTCTTTTCCTCTGATCCATCCGCTTTCCAGCAGGACTGTATCCGAATATCGCGCCACAACGCGGGCAGGGAAACGGACTTCAGGGTCTCGAGGGTCGTTATTTTCTTTTTTCGACTCTCCAGTTAATTCAAATGCCTGGGACCTTGCAAAGTATCCGGATATCCATTCCGGGGTTCCGTAACCGACCGGATGTGTCTTGTCTATCCAGATGCGCAGGATTGAACCCGGGCAGAAAAATTCCTTCGATGTTTTGTTGCGAACAACGTTGCGGACAGGGATATTGAAATACTCGATTGGAAGATTACACGAGCTGTCTATGCAAACCAAAGTTCCTCCATTCCGTACAAAGTTCTGCAGAGAGATAATTCCTTCAGAGCCGATGCCACCGACATATTGCGGCTCGGTTGTGTCCACGGCTCGTCCCTTAATTATTGAGCGGGGACTGACGGACGGTAAAATCAGGCAGTCATATCTTTTTCTTAGATTACCGGCCAGTATTTCGGCGTTGTGCAGGGAAGTGTAAGCAAACTCGAAATTATCCAACACCAGCCGAGTCCATCCTTCGTCCATGCTGGCCGTCCAGGGTTGATAAAGGCCCAGACGTGGCGGTGATATGCTCTTACATGCAGTCGTTACTTGCGAATATTTTTGCTCCACACCAATCAATGAGGCGGAAATACCTTCAAGAAGTTTTGGCGCTGCTTCGGCCACGTTTTTCGTATCAGGTATGAACAAAGAACCGCATGGCATTTCCTGACCGGTTATATTCTTCCATCGTGTTTGCGAAGAGATTACCTGAAAAGCGATGCCGGCCTTAAACAAACGGTTCATCAGGCGATAGTTATCATTAGCACCGGCCTGCACTACGTAACCGCAGGACTCTTCGGGCGCCCCTGTTACTTTACCTTGCGGCATTGTCACAGCCTCGAGTTTTTGGGCCCGGGATTCAAATGGCTGATATACACTCACACTACGGACACCCATCTGTAACGGCAAAGTCCAGCCTGCCGTGTCATACGGGGCTTCGGGCGGCCCTTCGGGATAGTAGGACCGATTCGGATATACCTGCCGTTCCATCATATCGTTCAGATGAGAACGGTATGGCTGTGAACAATAGAGGATGTATGTCCCGGCCGGATAGCGCACGCCATCGGCTGAAAATTCGTCTTCCGCCTGATGTACCTCGACACCCGTGGCGTGCAGAACAGACAGCATTTCCGCTGCGGTTCGAGCCTCGAGTTGGTCAGGAGGAACCAGCCATGCAAACGGCGGCTCTGTATTGCCGCGTTCTATCGCATCGCGTGCCTGTTTGATTGTGTTGCTCGTAACAAGGTCATGATACCGTGCCGCCAACGTAAACAGGCTCATGCAGGCATTTTTTTCGTAATCCACGATATCGCGCAGTCGCCACCAGCCACCCTGCCATGGGTCGGGAAAGTTGGTCGCCATAGCATAATCGGGCATACCTCGACCTCTTCCGCGAAGCTCGCTTTTTCGTTGGAAAACAGGCGAGGCAATTAGTACACTCGCCGCTTCAGTGAGTATTCCTGTTATGTTATGGCGATATGCTGT
>CAZMCN010000075.1:0-10415 GCA_964564845.1 uncultured Pirellulales bacterium
AGTTCATTCTGTACCGGACGGGTTATGAGCAGTTCAAAAAAATAGGCTCGTCCGAGGAATTTTTCAGATTTTTGCACAGCGAAGGCGAACTGGATGAACGCAAGGTAAGTAAAAATATCGACAATCGCAGGATATATATAGACCTCGAGGAAGAACTGGTTTACAGTCTTAACACCCAGTATGCGGGCAATACGATAGGGCTGAAAAAACCGGCTCTTCGGCTGGGCATCCACAGGGCTTCAAAAAAGGGATGGCTGTGTGAACATATGTTCGTGCTCGGTGCTCATGGGCCGGGCGGACGCATAACCTATTTTACCGGAGCGTTTCCCTCGGCCTGCGGAAAAACCTCGACTGCTATGCTTACCGGACAAACCCTTATCGGCGACGATATTGCTTACTTTCGCAAAATAGACGGCAAAGTGCATTGTGTAAACGTGGAAAAAGGAATATTCGGGATTATTCGCGATGTCAATCCACAGGACGACCCCATCATTTACGATGCCCTGACGAAACCCTGTGAGGTTATCTTCTCAAATGTTATGTATGACGACAAATTAAAGCCCTACTGGCTGGGGATGGGGATTGAGCCGCCGGATGAGGGGATTAACCATTCCGGCCCCTGGCGCAAAGGCAATAAAGACGCCGAGGGCAATGAAATCAGCGTTTCGCACAGAAACGCTCGATACTGTCTGCATATTACAGACCTTCAAAACCGTGACGGGAAAATTGATGACCCGCAAGGGGTGCCGGTCGGAGGGTTTATTTACGGCGGCCGCGACAGCGACACCTGGGCCCCTATCGAGGAGGCCTTTAACTGGACAGAGGGTATCATCGGAAAAGGTGCCTCAATCGAGTCCGAAACCACCGCTGCGACCCTCGGCAAAGAGGGCGTTAGAAAATTTAATCTGATGGCAAATCTCGATTTCCTCTCAATACCTCTTGGCAGGTACATCCGGAACAATCTGGACTTTATTGAAGGCGTTGAGAAGCCGCCCAAAATTTTTTCTGTAAATTACTTCCTCAAAGACAAAGACGGCAAATACTTAAACGGTATGGCCGACAAAAAAGTCTGGATTCTGTGGGCTGAACTGCGAGTAAACGGCGATGTTGACGCCATTGAGACGCCTACCGGCTTAATACCAAAATACGAAGACCTGGAAAAACTCTTCAAAGAGCATCTCGACCAACAATATAGCCGGGACGATTATATCCGGCAGTTCACGATTCGTATCCCCGAAAGCCTTGCCAAACTGGACCGTATCGAGAATATCTATAAACAGGATGTTCCCGATACACCCCAAATCGCTTTTGAGACCTTTGCCGAGTTGCGCAAACGCCTCAAAGAGGCCCGGAATAAGTATGGCGATTACATCTCACCGTTCGATTTGGAAGGCAAATAACGCCCCGTCTGAGTGATTTTCCGAGTGGGGCGACTTTGGGCGGGTAAAACTGCCTCAATTTTTGCAAAAACAAGAAATTTCCTGCTTTTCCTACTAAAAGGACTTTAGAGCCGCGAAAAAGGGGCAGGAGGCTTTGCTTTAGCTTCTTCTCCAGCCGTTTTTGCCTGAAATTCGAAAAAAAAATTGATAAACGTCCCATAATTTTCTTGACTTTTTTTGACAAACAAATTAAACTGAATTTTAAGAAGAAGATGGAGAGAGTGCCCCTCTTGGCCACGATTCTGGGGTTGGGGTAATTCTCACCATAAAAAATATCTGGAACGGAGTGGTGATTTTTCACCCAATACTCGGAAAGTTTTGCAAAGCCAATGAGACAAAACTCTAACGGTGAATTAGCGCGGAGATTTGGCTCTGATGTTGACAATATGAGAGAGAGGCGTCTGCGGGAATCCACATCCGGCAGAGGTTACGCTCACATCGGTAATGACCATTTCATTGGCAAATCACCGGCATTTAATTCTATTCTTGAGACGATTAAAGCCGTTGCTGCGCGAAAGTGCTCGGTAGTAATAGTCGGTGAAACCGGGGTAGGTAAAGAGATGGTTGCCCGCCAGATTCACCGGGCCAGCGAGCAAGCAGATGCAGTTTTTGTGCCCGTTGACTGCACCACTCTGACTGGGCATTTGTTTGAAAGCCAGCTTTTTGGCCATGTAAAGGGTGCATTTACCGGCGCTATTGACAGGACTCTCGGCTTCTTCAGGGCCGCCGACGGGGGCACAATCTTTCTTGACGAAATAAGCGAAATCCCGCTCGAGCTGCAGGCAAAATTACTGCGGGTCCTCCAGGAGAGTGCCGTAACCCCGCTTGGCTCTACAAAATCCTGTCCCATCGACGTGCGAGTGCTCTGCTCGTCTAACAGCAATCTGCACCAATTAGTCAAAGAAGGCTCATTCCGTTCCGACCTATACTATCGACTCAACGTAGTTACTCTGGAGGTACCGCCGCTTCGAGAGCGCAAAGAAGATATTCCTGTCCTGGCCGAGTATTTTCTGGCCAACCAGGCCGTTTTTTACGGTGAAGAACCCAAGGTACTCAGCCCTACAGCCAAAGAGCTTATCTTAAACTATAGCTGGCCCGGCAATATCCGCGAATTGGCCAATGCGATGGAGCGAGGTTACGTTTTGACCACAGGACGGGAAATCCAGGCTGGGGCACTGCCCTTCGAAATCATAATCGCCGAACCTGTCTCTTATCCCAAGCACGAACTGCCAACGCTTGATGAAGTACAGCGTAAAATCATCACTCAAACTCTTGAATTCACAAAAGGGCGAAAACTCGCTGCGGCAAGGATTCTCGGAATTGAACGCCGTAAGCTCAACCGTCTTATTGAGAAGCTAAACATCTCAAACGTAAAGAAAAGCACCGAAAGCTAAAACAATAGCATATAGCATATAGTGTTTTATCTTTCCAAAAGTATATCAAGTTCCAGGTGTTTTGAAATTACCTGACACGTTTTTACTGAATACAAAGTACAGTTAAGGCTTAACATTATGCGACCAGTTTGGCCACTACCTGCCGAAGTGGTCGTTTTTTACTAATCGCCTCACCTGCAAAAAGTTGCTGCAAAAATCTCCTCTCTGAGCGGCCATTATGGTCGGTTAGCAATAAAACGCCTCCAAAAAGCAATAAAAATATCCGGCACATAACTTGAGTCGATAGAAGGAGTTAAAAATTTTTCTGCATAAAAAACGACTCTGGCATAACGTTCGCTATATATATTCAAGAAGTGGGTGAGGAAACTGAAAACTCAAATGCTTAGGTTTTTTGCTCTTTGAAAAAAGAGATATGTAAGGAGAGCAGCACGGCCGAAGAGGTCGTGAAAAAATAAATGCTCGCGAAGAGTTTTCTCTCCCCCAAGCTGGGCTTGGTAACTGAATATAACCTAAAAGGTTAGCAAGTCCGGCCGAAAATAAACACGGCTCTGCCGTGATATTGATAAATGACATTTAGGTTAGGAACTCTTTCTCCTCTTCTTCGCTGGGTTTGGAGTTGTTGATGCAATGTCAGCGACAAGCCCAGCACGAAAGTAAACACGGGTTTACCGTGATGTTGATAGCTTTGTAATTAAGAACTCTCTCTCCTTTTCTTCGCTGGGTTTTTGTTATTGTTGACGCAAGGTCGACGACAGGCCCAGCACAAAAGTATCCACAGTTCTTCTGTGGTATCTATAAAATGTTGAGAGTAAGGACTCTCTCTCTTCTTCGCTGGGTTTTGAGCTGCCGCTTTATTGCCGGCGACAAACCCAGCATGAAAATAAACACGGCTCTGCCGTGATAACAGGTAAAAACTCAGATACTACAATAGGGGTAGGGAATTAAACTCATCTTTTTGCCAAGTTGTCAGTTGTTGGCGTGAAGTCGGCAGCAGGTTCAACTCATAAGCAATACGGTTTCACCGCAGCAGTACGTAACATACAGGGAAGTTCAACTGAACTTTCGTGGTGGTGTGTCTTTAGTGGTACAAAAGGAAATAAAATGGTCGTTCTCGTACGTGCAAATGTATTAACGGTTGGCCTCGACGGCAAAAATGAGGTCCTGCGGGAATTGCCGATTCGGCTGATAACAATGCCGTCCGGTAGTGAAGCAGTTCACTCTTTCAGAAACGAAAGGTTCGACAGCGTTATCAGCAAGTGGGATTTGGATGATATGCGCGACGGCCGGTTCATAAAGAACTTGAGAGCCGTAAAGCCGGACATCCCAACCATAGTTTTCATCAGGGCAGATGCACCGGCACAGGAAATCGCCGCTCGAAGTCTGGGAGTTTCGGCAGTCCTGACCGATGAAGCCGACGATGAGTTCTTTCGCCAAACCGTTGCCAACGTCCTGGGTATCAAAGACGTTGTTTCAATAGAATCAATATCTCCTGTAAGAAACAGATATGATTGAGAGCAGACACGGCTGATATTAAAGTCGTGATAATGACTAACGCTCACGAAGAGTTTTCTATTTCCCAGGCCGGGTTTGAGGGCCGAAAAGCTAAACAAGCAAGGTCGTCAAACCTGGCAGAAAGTAAACACGGCTCTGCCGTGATAATTATAAATGGTATTAAGCTAAGAGGCCGTAAAGATTAGTGGCCGACAGTGGGGAGGGCCAATTCAGCCAAAGACGCGCATTTTGCGCAGGTTTAGGTTCTGCGCATAGAAATAAATGCCGACCGGTTGCATTGCAGAAGGGTGAAAAAATGCGAAAGATTAGTATGGCCTTTTCGGTGGCAATTGTGCTGGCTGTGCCTTGTGCAGCAGTTGCGGTTCTTGGTACAGTTGAGACGGCATTTGATGATTATGGTGTAGGCGGCTATGCCAAAGTTTGGGGCGGCGGTTTAACAGGCGTCTGGACCTATAGCGGCCTGCGGATACTTCAGAAGAGCGGCGGCACAGGCCAGGGAGAACTTTGGGCTGACGGACCAATCGCCGCCTTTTGCATTGAACTAAACCAGCGGGTATCCAAAAACACATTAGTGTACGATGTAATTATGCCGGAAAATGCTCCGACCCCACAGACATCCCTTGGAGGGCCTATGGGTGCCCTCAAGGCAGGATATATTGGCGAACTATGGCAGGCACACTTCGAGCCGGAGTGGCTCGGTGCCGGCGACGGCTACAGCCCAGAAGCCGAGGCATTTCAGATAGCTATATGGGAAATCGTTTACGAAGACATCCCGGAAATATCAGCTCCAGAGTGGGACGTCGAGGTTGATGGCACGGACGGCCCCCTTGGTTTCCGTTGCAAATATGCTGCTACGACTCTGGCCAATGAATGGTTGGGGGAATTGACCGGCCAGGGTACACAAGCACAGTTGCTGGCCTTAGTTCACCCATGCAGACAGGACTTTGTTAGTGAGGTCCCGGAGCCAACTGTAATAATGCTGCTCGGGCTGGGCACGGTGATTTTGCTGAGAAAACGCAAGGCCTGAAATAAAACAAAAAGGGTGAAAGAGGGGACTCGAACCCCCGACCCCTGGATCCACAATCCAGTGCTCTAACCAGCTGAGCTACTTTCACCACTTTTCGACTATTTTCAATTGTAAATTTTCGCTCGTAGAAAGTCAATTATCTAACCGCTGCCTGCGCGGCCGCTAATCGCGCAATCGGAACCCTGAACGGTGAACACGAGACATAGTCCATCCCGACCCGATGACAAAAATCGATACTCTCGGGCTCGCCGCCGTGCTCTCCGCAGATGCCGACTTTCAATTTCTTCCTGGTCTTTCTGCCGAGTTTTGTACCCATTTCCACGAGTTTTCCGACGCCGGTCTGGTCAAGCTTCTGGAATGGGTCAGCGGCGTAAATGCCCTTATTGACGTATTCCTTGAGGAATCTGCCTGCATCATCGCGCGAAAAGCCCATCGTCATCTGGGTCAGGTCATTAGTGCCGAAGCTGAAGAACTGCGCTTCGGCAGCGATTTGCTCAGCGGTCAAAGCGGCCCTCGGGACCTCAATCATCGTCCCAATCATATATTTGATTCTGGTTTTTCTTTCTTTGAAGACCTCTTCAATTTCATCAACGATATGGTCTTTGACCAGCTTCAACTCTTCGACCGCCCCGGCCAGCGGAATCATAATTTCCGGCAGAACAACCATACCGGCCTTTTTTACATTCAAAGCTGCTTCAATGATGGCCCTTGCCTGCATCCGGCAAATTGCAGGATACGTTATCGCCAGACGACATCCGCGATGGCCCAGCATCGGATTAAACTCGTGAAGCTGCTCAACCTTTGCCCTCACTACTGCAGGCCTGACGCCAAGGCGTTTCGCCATTTCCGCCTGACTGGCCCTGTCCTGAGGCAGAAACTCGTGCAGCGGTGGGTCAAGCAGACGAATCGTTACCGGCAAACCCTTCATCACCTTAAATATACCTTCAAAATCACTTCGCTGAACAGGCAGCAGCTTGTTGAGGGCACCTTCAAACTGCTTTTTGGTCACTGCATATTTCTTTTCAACTGCCTTTTTGTCCTTTTGCGTTTCGGCTGCATCAATCTCGTCGAGCATCATGGCATAATCATCGGCGGCCAAAATCATCTGTCGGACCGGCCAAATACGCTTACCCTCGAAGAACATATGTTCGGTTCTGCAGAGCCCGATGCCTTCTGCGCCGAAGTCTCTCGCCCGTTTCGAATCTTCCGGCGTATCGGCATTTGTCCGAACGCCAAGTCTGCGAACTTCGTCACAAATCCTCATAAAACTTCCAAAATCACCACTCATTGTCGGCTCTACGGTAGCTAATTGTCCCTTCATAACCTCACCTGTGGAGCCGTCGAGACTAATCCAGTCGCCCTGCTTAATTACCAGCTTGCCGACGTTAAATTTTCCCGCCTTATAATTAATATTCAATGCACCAACACCGGCAACGCAGCACTTGCCCATCCCGCGGGCAACCACAGCCGCATGGCTGGTCATACCGCCGCGAGCGGTCAAAATACCCTCCGCCGCATCCATACCGCCGATGTCCTCAGGACTGGTCTCAATACGGACAAGAATAACCTTTTTACCTTTCTTCCTCCACGTCTCTGCGTCATCGGCGCTAAAGACAACCTGTCCGACGGCCGCACCGGGTGATGCCGGAAGCCCCTTTGCAAAACAGTCTCGCTTAGCTTTCGGGTCAAAGTGCGGATGCAGCAGATGGTCCAACTGCTCCGGCGTTACCCGCATAACCGCTTCCTTTTTTGGAATGAGTCTTTCATTAACCATATCAACTGCGTTTTTGACGGCAGCTTCGGCGGTGCGCTTGCCTGTTCTGGTCTGGAGAATATAAAGTTTCTTTTGCTGAATGGTAAATTCCATATCCTGCATATCCTTATAATGCTTCTCCAGCTTGGTCATCAGTCCGGTAAGCTGCTTGTAAGCAGGCGGCATAATTTTACCCAGCTTCTTCAATGGCAAAGGCGTCCTGATACCTGCGACAACATCTTCGCCCTGTGCGTTCATCAGGAACTCGCCATAAAACTCCTTTTTGCCGGTACTCGGATTGCGTGTAAAGCAAACGCCGGTCCCGCAATCGGCCCCCATATTCCCGAATACCATCGCCTGCACATTCACAGCAGTACCAAGCAGGCCGGTAATATTATTGAGCCTGCGATACGTAACCGCCCTTTCAATCATCCACGAACTAATAACCGCATTGATAGCATGTGTTAATTGCTCGCGTCCCTGCTGTGGGAATAACTGTCCGACGTGTTTTTTGTAAACGGCCTTGTATTTTTCAACAACCTCTTTTAACTGTTCGGCACTTAACTCATTATCGAGTTTGACGCCGGCCTTTTCCTTGGCTGAATGAATCACTTTCTCGAAGTGTTCGTGCTCGCAGCCCATCACAACATTGCCGAACATATCGATGAACCGGCGATATATATCGTAAGCGAACCGGGGGTTGCGGGTTCTCTTTATGATACCTGCAATTACATCATCGTTGAGTCCAAGGTTAAGCACCGTATCCATCATCCCGGGCATAGAGACGGCGGCACCGCTTCTGACGCTGACCAGCAGGGGGTTTTGCGAGTCGCCTAATCCGGTGCCCATCGCCTTTTCCAGTTTCGCCACGTTCGTGTCAATTTCTTCAGCTAATCCTTCTGGCCATTCACCTTTGTTCCTGTAATATTCGTCGCAGACCTTCGTTGCAATAGTGAAGCCCGGCGGCACCGGCACACCAAGGTTGGTCATCTCCGCCAGGTTTGCGCCTTTACCGCCCAAAAGCTCCTTCATCGTTGCGTTGCCTTCAGCTTTTCCGTTGCCGAAGAAATAAACCCACTTCTCTGCCATTTGTAAAGACTCCTTCTTAGAAATACCTTAATTTCATAAAGCTTTGCAGATTACAGGGTTCCCATTTTGCAATAAGTCGCAAAATGGGAGCCCACACAAGCCAAAAAGCTCTTTTGTATCTAAATGCAGCAAGAACTTCATCAGAAAACAGAACTGCATATTGTATTACAATGAAGGGTGTATGTCAACCCTGTTAGAAATTTTCGGGCGCTATAAAATTTTTAACGGGGTCAACGATTAAAAAGCTTCCAGGAAAAAACAGGCTGGCTTTTGACAATTAAAAGGGGGCGTTTTTTGTAAGGTTTTGCAGCAAAGGGGTGCAGCGTTACTTCTGCCAATAAGCTGTTGAAGCTCTCAACCGCTTAGTAATTTTTAACGTTTGGCCTCGGTATCAACCGGTTTTTTTCCCCGCCGCGTGTTGATGATTTTCGAGACCGTCTCCTCCGACGCCCTTTAGATGTGATGTGCCGGCCAGCTTCCTGGTTTCGAGAAGTTTTGCCCCTTTGGCCTTCATCTTGCGAAATGCGAACTTTGCTTCCCTCCTACTATAAGAACCAACGGCATCCACTACAACACTGACGTTTTTGTCCCGCTGCCTCAGTCCCAAAGCCGTCGCTTTGACAGCACCTTCGGCACTTGCTCCTATCAAAACGAACTCATCTGCCCGAACTTCGCTGAGCAATCTCTCAATCCGGGGCTCATCGAAGGGGTCAATGCAGCGTTTGTGAAAAATAATTTGTCTGTACCGCTGCAATATGTCTCTGGGCAAATCAGTGCTTCCGTCGGCAGGGAAGCTGGCCCGATTGCTCAGCAGTGTATATCTTATCTTTTTCTGGCCTTCAGTTCCGTCAAGGCAGTAGCCGACAGAGCAGCCGCCATTATTATTGGGATAAACCTCACAGGTGGAAATTATCGGGATTTTGTTGTGTCTTGCCCAGGCCATTATTCTGCGAACATTGGCCAGGACTTTCCTGTGATTCCTTATGCACGCATTACCTCCGGCAAGAAAAATGTCTTTTTGCGTACTGACATCTATCAGAATCTTTTTACGGCGAGCTCTAAGTAGCTGTCTAATCACTTTTTGAGCCCTCTTGTATATACTTATACTTTCATCCCATACTAATAGATACGTACCGACCGAGAGCAGGTTCACACCCTCTTATCGAATGTCCCTTACCGCAACTTTAATCGCAATAAAGGGCAAAAAGACGATTTCCATCTTCGAGAAAACCGTCCTGCCGGGTATAATTACAGCTATTGAATGTATATACGATAATAGAAAAGTATTTTTTGGACTTAACCTGACTAATGGGCAGAGCCTTAAAGGACTATCCTGCAGTTTCGCTGAAAGTCGAAGATTTGGACGGCAAAATCGATTTTGCCCGGATTTTCGGACGTAGCGGGCTGGTGCATATTGAAGTCGGCAGCGGCAAGGCAACATTCCTGCTCAACCAGGCCCGGGCCCGGCCACAGGTCAATTTTCTGGGTATTGAATGGGCAAACAAGTACTACCGCTATGGCGTTGACCGCATCGGCCGATGGGGTCTGAATAACGTTCGCATAATTCGCACCGATGCTGCAAAGTTTTTGGCCGACTTTGTGCCGGACAGCTCTGTGAATTGTTTCCATATCTATTTTCCCGACCCCTGGCCTAAAAAACATCATCACAAAAGGCGTTTTCTGTGCCGGGCCAATCTCGAACAACTCCTGCGCTGTCTGATTACCGACGGGGTCATAAAAATTGCTACAGACCACGCTGGATACTTCGAGCAAATACAGAAAGTCATAGCCGAGCAGGCCGACAAACTTGAAAACACCGAATTTCTTCCCACCGCCGGTGCGGAGCGGAACGAGTGGGTAGGCACAAACTTCGAGAGAAAATACCTCCAGGCAGAAAGGCCGATTTACACCATCGCTGTAAGAAAAGTATAGTATCGGCCACAACTGGATACATATAATAGCTTTACAAACGTCCAGTTGGATTTGGTTGATATGCAGTTTGAATAAAAAAGGCGTAAGGAGCAGGGAGTAAGGAGTAAGGAGGGAAAAGCAAAAACTGTGGAACTGCTGCGCGGGACAGGTTTTAAATAGGTTCGACAAGCTCACTACAGGTGGTTCGACTTTGCTCACCACAGGTTGGGTTTGTTTGGGTTTGTTTTGCAGAAAATAGTTCGTAGTTTCCGCCTTCGCCAGGGCTACGG
>CAZMCN010000076.1:0-10100 GCA_964564845.1 uncultured Pirellulales bacterium
TAGCATCCCTATCATTATGATAACGGCACTTACCGAGTTCGGCGATATCGAACGCCGCCTCGATTCCGGAACAGACGATTTTGTCAGCAAACCCGTCAACAAACTCGAACTTATAACAAGAGTTAAAACGATGCTCAAGCTAAAGCATCTAAGTGATAAGCTCGAATGGACATTAGCATATTTACGCGAGATAGAAGAGCAAACCCAAAAGGAAAAATCAGATTAGGAGCGTTGTTATGACTGAAAACAAAAAAATCAAAGGCCCCCGGGCACAGCGCTTTTTCGTAATCTTTTTGAGTCTTATCACTTAAACCGGTTCTATCGCCTTTATCGCCCAAAACTCCTTTATGCCCCATAAAGTGACAAAGTCCTAAAACCTGCTTTAGAACCCCAACAATCCCTACATCACACACAATCGCCATATACGCCTCACAAAGTGGGTATTTACCTGCTCAATTAACAAAACGGCAATTAACACACCTCGGCGTATTGTCGATAAGTTTAATGGCGTTTACCGGAAGGTTTGCGACAAAAAGAAGCTAAATAACCAAACGACGAAAACGCAAATAAGGAGTAGGGTTGTATGAGCAATTTGCTGCAAATTCTCGGCAGGGCGATGACAGTCGATATGACCGACTTGATATGGCATTGGCTAAACACCGCCGGACTTTCCCAAACCGATACCGAATCAGACAGGAACCGGCAGTTGGATAGAATCATTGAGCTGCTCGGCAGTAAAAAAACCGAATCGGCACAGGAGCAGCTAAAGCTCTATCTTTTCGAATATCCCTCCTGCAATTATGGCCGAATGGCTTCCGCGGCAATATGTCTTTCAAAGAACCAGATACCGGCTGCAATTGAGGAATTAAACTCGGTCTATGTGCGACAGCCGAACAACACGATGGCACTTTACACTCTTGGGTATTGTTATGAGATGCTCTCAAAAGAAGCACAGGCCGTGGAATTTTATCAGGACTGCCTGAAGTTCAAAAACTATCTGCAGCTTCCAAGACAGCGCCTTGCCGCCGTCTATTTCAAAAACAGACAATTTGAAAAGACAATACAGGAATATGAACTGCTCAAAAATGAGTATCCTGACGATATAGCAACCCTTACGATACTCGGGCATTTATACATTGCCGTTGGCAGATACAACGATGCCATTGCAACTTTTAACACCGCAATTTTAATACATCCGGACAATTTTTACAGCGAAGATGACGAAATAGAACAGCTAATCGGGGCCGGCCAACTTCACGAGGCCCTTGAGCGGATTCAGGATTCATTACGCCAACAGCCTGAAAAGGTCAATTTGATAGCCAGAGAAGCAGACGTGCTCACGATGCTCGGTGCCACCGATGAGGCAATCTCTCGATATCAGCAGACAATTCGCATCTGCCCCGATTTTCTGGAAGCTACTATAAAGCTGGGAACGCAGTACTTACAGACTAATGCCGACCAGCTTGCTGCTCAGCAGTTCAACCAGGCTGTCGAGATAAACGACAAAATCGTTGACGCTTACCTTGGGTTGGCTATCGCCCAGAAATTAGCAGGAAAAACCTCCGATGCACAGGCAACTTTATCCCTGGCCGCGGCAATTGAAGCAAACAGCTCATTGTTGTTCTCTGAAACTGCCGGCCTACAGTTTAAAATAAGATTTGGACAGGCCTTGGCCTCTGGTAATGCTCGTGATTCAGGCAGTTTAATAGAAGCCGTTATTACTGCACATCGTCAGCAAATCGAGCTTCAGCCACAAAACCCGGACCTGCACTATCGGCTGGGCGTCTTAATGATGAGCGTAGCAAGGCCAGGCAACGCCCTAAAGGCTTTCCAACGGGCATTGGAGATAAACCCAACTTACAGCAGGGCCAGAAGTAAACTGCTTATATGTCTTTACGAAACAAATCAGGAGCAAAATGCCCTTGAGCAGCTAATCAGCCACGATTGTCTTAATAAGGACACCCTGGCTCTGCACTATAAAATCGCATTGCTCTATTGTGACAGAGTAAAATTTGCCTCGTCATTAATTAATCTTGAGCGTTTTATGGAAGACAATTTTGCCAGTACCGAAGCAACGGTTAATATCTCGATAGTTCTCCAGAACTTGGGTCTTTTGGACGCAGCAACTGCCACATGGGACAATCTCGCTGATACAGTTAACCAGGCTGCCGGCAGTAATTAACCTTTTTTCATCCCGAGCACAGTAGTTTTTTGTCAGGAACAGCAAAAATACCATCATTTACAATCAAAACGTCTGTATGTATCAAAAAACGTTAAAATGCTAAAAAACTGCTCATTATCTGTTTGCACTACAAAATCCCTGAATGAAACATAACATATATTATGGGACGTTGTTTATGGTATATTTCTTGATATATGGTATTCATATGCTTTTGGGGATGTTCCACATTTAGAATTTGCGAGGCTCACGTAAAGCAAGAGGTTTGCCTAATATCTCATAATGCAGAATCGCACTGCGTAGTATGTTACGTTCGGTAAAATCAATTAAAGGCTTCTCGACTTTTTCCAACCTTGCTTTTTGTTTAGGCACAACAGCATATTTTTTTTCAAGCGGCTTAACGGCTCCGCCGGTAAATTCAGGCAGCTCCTCGGCTGTTTCAGAAACAATTTCTTCTACTGTCTCCATGGCCATGCTGGTAAATTCCAGCAGCTTACCAATTTCTGGTGCAATTCGCCGCTTTGGCTGAGATAATTCCTGAGTCTTCACATAATCGGCTTTTGCCTCTCCTGCGGCTTTCTCTCTTTTCACCTCGACTCTCTTAGCTACAGGTTCAGGCCCGACTCGTTTTACTTTTACATCTGCCGGTTGCACTTCTTCCGGGCGAACCCTTCTGCCTGGGCCTGCAGCTCTCTTTTGTTGCTGTTGCTTTTCCTTTTCCTCTTCGGCCTTGTTTGACTTTGACTTAAAAATAGCACTGATACCATAGATGATTGCCATCGCAACAATTACCAGTATCTGCATCCAGTCTTCTCTGCCTTTCCTGGCGGCAAGAACTTCTTGTAACAGTGAATAAACCATTTATCGTATATTATATTGTCTCTTGCTTACCATCTCCTGTGTCTTTTGTTCGCAGTCTTGTCCTCTATTCTTTCTTTTCGGGCTTTGCTATCGAATCCCGCATTGAGGTATCTGCAACGATATTTTTCATCCGGTAATAGTCCATAACGCCGAGGTTGCCCTTCTGAAATGCCTCAGCCATTGCCAGCGGCACTTTTGCCTCATTTTCTACTACGAGCGCCCTCATTTCCTGCTCGCGCGCGAATGCCATAGCCCGGCGTTTTTCTGCCTCTGCCTTTGCGCGCCGCATATCAGCCTCGGCTTGGGCGGCTTGAAGTTTAGCACCGATATTATCGCCTACATCTACGTCGGCAATATCGATAGATAAAATCTCATAAGCTGTTCCTGCATCCAGGCCCTTGGCCAAAACCGATTTTGAAATATTGTCCGGATTTTCTAAAACGCTTTTGTACGTTATGGCACTGCCGATTGTCGTAACTATTCCTTCACCAACTCGCGCGATAACAGTCTCTTCAGTTGCACCGCCGATTAATCTTTCGATATTGGCGCGAACGGTTACACGCGCCTTGGCCTTTAATTGAATCCCATCCTGCGCAACCGCATCGATAGTTTCTTTGCCCTTAGCCGGCTCGGGGCAGTCAATCACTTTCGGATTAACACTTGTCTGAACCGCCTCGAGGATATCGCGCCCTGCCAGGTCAATGGCAGTGGCTGTCTTCATAGTCAAATCGATATTGGCCCTGTTTGCGGCAACCAGTGCACGTACAACATTGGGTACGCGACCACCTGCCAAATAGTGGCTTTCCAAATCTTGTGTCGTCAAAGTCAGACCCGCTTGAACCGCCGTTATTTTGCTCAGAACTATCGTTCGTGTATCGACCTTTCGCAGCCACATCCCGATAAGCTCGGAGAATTTAACCTTGGCCTTGCATAGCTTGGCCTGAAGCCATAACCTGAAAAATTTGGCTAACAAAAACAACGCCACTAATACTAAAAGAAAAAGTATAATACCAACTGCCGAAACCAGCATTCTTTGATATTCGCCTACACCTAAAGTTATGCTTGATAAGTCACTCATCTTTTTCCCCTTTCAATTTGTTTTTTTGTTAATAAACAATACCTCTGCTACAGTCACTTAGCCCTCTTCAATTACACGAACTGTAACCCGGGTGCTTTCCACATCAATAACTTTTACCTTTTTGCCTTTATCAACATAGCCGCTTTCGGCTACACATTCAACCCTTCGGCCGGAAAAGTCACACGTTCCCACCGGCCGAAGCGGCGTAAGCACCGCACCTTCGGCTCCCACCAGCTTCTTTAGCTGTTCTGTATCCGGGATGGCATCGCCCTGCTGACGCTGCGGCGGTGTGAGCGTAACACTTTTGCCGAATCTCGTCCTGGGAAATATTTTATAGGCAATTATCACAATCGACGGTATCATCACAATGGCAATGATTACACCTATCCAGCCGGTTGTTACGCTGTGACGAAAAAATATGGCTATCCCGCCAATCAGACACGCCAGAGAACAGACACTTATCAGCCCTCCGCTCGGTACAAATACTTCAGCTATTATCAAAGCGGCTGAAACGAAAAACAGAAAAACTGCAAAAACAAGCCACCAATCCATTACTTTGTCTCTCTTAAAAACATTACTTTGCAACTTTTTTCATCAACTCTTCGGTTCAATCTCCCACCGCCCGAACTACAACTCTGTTGCCGTGAATTTCAATTATCTCAATCCTGGCGCCTTTGTCAAGAAACTCTGCTACAGCGACGCAGTCGACTATTGCCTCGCCGAATTTTGCTTTTCCCGCCGGCCTCAGCGTCGAAATCACTTCGCCGATGTTACCGACCTTTACATTTGTCTGGCTTGAGGGCGGAACGGTCAGATTGATTTCTATTTCATCGCCCTGCTTTGCCAACGCAGGCATTAGAGTAAGACCGCTAAGAAACTCCAGCTTAGGCAGATACTTCGCCAGAAACCACGCCAGGATGACAAATCCAACAAACCCAAGAGACATCCCTAAAATTCCATCTGTTAAAAATTTCCAGTTTTCGGGACTATCCGGCCAGGGCAGCCTGTCGGGGGGATTCTTTATCAGCATACCGAACAGACCGGCCAATATGCAGATTATCCCCGCAAAACCCGCAATCCCAAAACCCGGAAGTATGAACAGCTCCACCATCAGCAGGATTACACCGATAACAAATAGTGCTACTTCCACCCAGTTTGCCAGGCCTATAAAGTATTTACTGCCGATTATAATCGCTATACATATGACTGCCACCAGTCCGGGCAGACCGACTCCCGGCGTATTAAGCTCCACATATACACCTAACATTGCAATCATAACAAGTACACCCATTACCGCAGGCGAATTTAACCATCGAACCATTTCCTCCGACCAGGTGGTCTCAAGCACCTTTGTTTCTCCGACAAAGGTTACACCGTCCCGTTTGGAAAGAAACTCAAGGACACCTGCCCGGTCTTTGACCACCGCCCTTGCTATGCCGTATTCAAATGCGCTTGATGCGGTTAGTGTTAATATCTTATCTTTCTCGACAATTAACTCTTTATTGTCCAGGTCATATTCGTTCGCATCCCTGGGCAGACGAACGCTCTCGAAAAATTCATACTCGCCGGTTGTGAGGTTCTTGGCCCTGTACACTTCAATCTGCATCGTTACCATTGCCCGCAAAAGTGCCTGTGGATAGCCGTTGGCCTCTGCCGCACGGTCGAAAGCCGCTCGAATAAAGCTCTCCTGTTTCTCCCGCTCGACACCCTCAAGCTTTGCACCGGGTGAAATTATTATCGGCGCACAATCACCTATAGTGGTATTTTCGAGCATTATGATATCCTGACAGGAGACACTTATCATCGCACCCGCTGATATCGCTTCGGTTGTTACATAGGCCACAGTATGGGCTTTTTTGCCTACGTCGAGTATGAGGTATTTCGATATATCATCCGCCGCTGTAACCAGTCCTCCATAAGTGCTTATCTCATATATCAGGTATGTAGCGCCCCAATCAAGCGCAGTTTGGGTCCTGCGCCGGATGGATTTATACAGCCCGTTGTCAATCATATTCTCGCAGATAATTACCGCAGCTTTTGCAGCCGGCAAACCAACCTCCGGCTTGTTTGCTTCGGCCTCATTTAGTCCCGCCCCACCGTTTGTCAGATGTGAAGACGCAAACAGTACAATGCAGGGCAAAACAATCAGAATTAACCCAATCCGACTCTTCATACACACCAATGTACCCATATATTGACAGATTAGCAACAAAAAGCCGCAATATTTTGAATACTTTTCAGGTTCCTTCTGAGAATGCCTGGCGTCGGTCGGGTCGTCCCGGCTCAACCCCATCCCACTGTAACCCCCCTATCACCGCCTGGGCAATATTGGTCAGGTGGTCGCCGATCTTCTCCACATTATCAACCAAATCGATAAATATCACGCCCGCCTCAGGCACACAGGTACCATCAGTCATCCGCTGAACATGGCTGCGACGAAAATCTATCTGCATCCTGTTAAGGTTATCCTCATTGACCAAGGCCCTTTTGGCCACCTCAACGTCATCATTCTCCAGAGCCGCTATGATATAATCAAACATCTGCTCGGCCTCTTTGCTCAACTCAGCGGTCTCAGCCAGCGCAGAATCACTGAAAGGCAGCTTCTGCTCGATTTTCCGTTCAGCAATTTCGACGATGTTTACTGCATGGTCCCCAACACGCTCGAGGTCGTTGACCGTATGTAAAAGTACCGGCAGTGCCACCGAAAACCTCTCAGAAAGCTCCTTCCTCGAAAGCGCAGCCAGATACGATGTAATTTCATGCTGCAGTTCATCGATAAAATCTTCTGTCTGTCTTACCGACACAAGTTTTTTTCTATCATTATTGACAATTCCATTGATAGAATCCCTAAGTGCCTTCTTAGCTGTTTGTGCCATACGAATAATCTCGCGAGTTGCCTGCTCCAGGGCTATAACCGGCGTATCGAGAAGGTGCCTTTCCAGCACAACGGGCTTCTGGTCCAATTCGTGACGCTTAATTGGTATAAGCTTCACGGTTATTGATTCCATCCAGCGAACGAATGGCATAAGTAAAAACATATCAACCGTATTAATCAAACTATGGCCAATCGCCATATGAACCATTATCGTACTCTGTGATAACTGCCATGGCGAAACCCATATTACTATCTTATGATACACTCCTAACCACATCAAAGGCAAGATATACAACGTATCTACCGTATTGATGAACGTATGTCCCATCGCTGCACGCCTTGAGTTGCGCGATGTCTGAAATGCCGCTATCTGTGCCGTTATCGTTGTACCGATATTAGCACCTAAGATAAACGGTAAGGTAACACGCAGCGCAAGCTCCCAGTCCGTCCCAAACGCTCCCTGAAATGCCAGTACTTGCACCATCATAATCGATGCCGAGCTACTCTGCAGCAACGCCGTTATCACCGCACCTATCAGTACAGCTAAAAGCGGATCCCGCATCAGACGGATAAGGATGTTCTGGACTGCCTGGTCATCCTTAAGTGGCGAAAATGCCTCTTTCATAAACGAAATGCCAACAAACAAAAGACCAAAGCCGAGCAATACATTGCCAAAGCTTCTTACCTTCTGTGTCTTTCCTAAAACCTGCAGCAGAAAGCCAACACCAATGGCCGGAAGTGCATACATTGTTATTTTGAGTCCTCCGATACCAAACATTGAAACCAGCCACGCCGTAAAAGTCGTCCCCACATTCACACCGAGGATAACACATAACGCCTGCCTTAAACTCATCAAGCCTGCGTTGACAAACCCTACTATCATCACAGTCGTAGCAGAACTCGATTGAACCAGAGCTGTTATCAGCGCTCCCACCAGAGCCGCAATAAGGCGACGTTTTGTCAATGCTGTAAGAAGCCCCTTAAGTTTTTGTCCCGCGACCTTTTTTATCCCCTCCGACATTATCCTCATACCGAACAGAAAAAGCCCCAGCCCCCCTGCCGTGCCGAAAATCATATCCTTGACCATCCCAGCTCCTTCTCCGAGTCTTTATCACCAAACGATAATTGCAAGAAGTAAAAATAGTAAACAGAAAATAATTAATAGTCAATCTTAATCTGCCAGCTTGCATAAAACCTCTACCCCCTCCTTGAGTTTCTCATCGCCGGCCGCATAGCTTATCCGAAAATGCGTATCCTTTTCGCTAAACACATTCCCCGGAATAATCAGTACATTATTGGCAATTGCCTTTTCCACAAACGCAGCCCCCCTGCACTTCCCCGGTGATTTAACAAACAGATAAAACGCCCCGCCAGGCCTGACCACTTCAAATTTATCTTTCAGCCCTTCGTAAACAAGGTCTCGTTTCTTCCTGTAGGCATCGACCAGTTCAGCGACGTCGTAATCCAGCGCCGCAACAGCCGCCTGCTGAAAAGGAGTCGGCGCACAGACAAAGGTATATTGCTGAATTTTTGTCATCTCTTCAAGCACGTCTTTAAGCGATTCGCCCACCGCCACATAACCAAGCCGCCAGCCGGTCATAGCGTATGCCTTGCCGAAACCTCGCAGCAAAATGACCTTATCATAGTAATTAGCTGTACTCGGACAACTGCCGTCATAGCTGAACTTCTCGTATATTTCATCGCTCATTACGATTATATCTTTTTCCACAGCAATTTCAACAAGGGCTTTTATACTTTCTTCTGAATACACCACGCCGGTCGGATTGCAGGGCGAATTAACTATAATCAGTTTCGTCTTCTCGCTAATGGCCTCAGCAATTTTCTCGACAGGCAGCCCAAATTCGGGATAGCTGTCCACAAAAACACACTTACCGCCTAACATATTGACTATATGTTTATAAATTACAAAATAAGGGTCGGGAATAATCACCTCATCGCCGGGATTGATAAGCGCCAAAAACGCTAACAGAAGCCCCCCGCTGACGCCGCTGGAGACAAGTACGCCGGGCTTTGCCCACCCGAACTCATCTCTAATTTGTTCAGCTATTTTCTCTTTCAGCAGACTATCACCCGCCGTCTGCGAATACTTATTCTGCCCCGCCTGAATCGCCTTTATTGCTTCGTCTTTCAACTGTTGCGGCACATCGAAGTCCGGCTGACCTATGGACAGATTTATCGGCTCTTTCAGCGATGCCGCCAGCGCAAAGACCTTCCTTATCCCGCTTGAGTCGATTTTGTCGGTTCTGTCTGCCAATATTTTCTTCATTGCCGAATATAATAACCCATTCCCCCCCAATAATCAACATTTATCCTGAGGCCTGCCTGCCCTGAGCGAAGCACAGCACTGTCGAAGGGCCTGCAATCCGTAGTAACCTGTCTCGGCATAGTGAAACGACGCCGCAAACGAAGGATGGGTGCTGGGGGAAATCGATTAGCCCGGCCACCTGTGGGCCGGGGAAATTGTTAGCCCATCGCACTGCGACGGGTGCTCCTTACCGTTTAGCCCCCAGGTTCACCCTGGGGGCTGTGTTGTTATATTTAGCCTCACGCCTGTCCCCATATTTCCCCTTGGGATTTCACGTGGGGTTGTTTTTTGTCGTTATGTCTAACCGCCGGTTTTACTGGTGGTTTGGACATTCGAATACGCACGATTTACAATTTGCTTTTTATGTTGTCATTGCGAGGCCTGCGCAGCAGGCCGAAGCAATCTCAATAATGTTTAGACCCCAAATCTATTTGGGGGGTTGTTTAGTCGTCGCAGCCACGGCGACGCAATATTTTGCCTGCGGTTTCACCGCAGGTCGTTTAGCCGCTTGCAACAGAGGCCATTCACGTTTTGCCCGGGGTTATTTAGCCGTCGCAATCTTATTTCATCATCTCATATTTAAAAACTTCTACTGTTACTACCCCACAAATCGGAGCCTATCACAGCTTGCTTCTTTTTATGGCGCTGTATATAAAAAATGTTTGTGCTTTTTCAATATTTTTTAAGTCTTTGCTAATGAGGAACTTACAACATAACATTTTTTGAGAAATTTTAAGATAATGAATGATTTGGTTGTAGTTAAGTTGTATGAGTCGGGCAT
>CAZMCN010000077.1:0-10007 GCA_964564845.1 uncultured Pirellulales bacterium
CAGGTTATCGGCAAAAACAAGCAAAATTATTCAATTATGTTAAGACACAAGGAAAAGTTCTTAACAAAGAAAAATAAGGCCGCTTCGTCTCCGGCCCAAATGTATGTATTTATATGGAAATTTTGATATTATGATAATATTGATGAAAGGTTGAAACATTATGAAAGCATTTTTGCTAAAAATTACAGCAGTAGTGGTTTTGATTGTGGCGTCCCTTTTCGCAGTTAAACTCTTCCTGCCCAGCCAAACCCCAATAACCACTAAGCAAAATCCGTTTTTATCCTGTTATCCCGTCTAATTTTTTTCGTTCCTTTTTGCCTTCGCGGCTTCTTTTTCGTTTTGAATTTTGCACTATGGTTTTTAGCTTTTCGTTTTAACTTTTGACTTTTTACTGAACTTTTGCAAAATTGAAGATTTGGACTCCAAATGGGTAATTTGACGACAAATATTGATAGAAGGACATATTACAAAATCATGGAGGATACGCTTATGCCAGCTATCGTGGGGTTTCCAACGCTCGTCAAACAAGCCTTGGAAGAATCCGGCTCGCATTTTGCCAACGAGCCGGAACGCCAACATTTTGCTGAATACCTTACCGGTTTGATGATAGCTAATCACAAAAACGTATCGGCAATCAATCGAGAGTTTGCTGTCACTACAGACCAATCTTGCCTTAACCGCTGGATTGCAGAAGCTGAGTGGGACGAGGAAGAGATTAACCAGAAACGACTCAAATGGCTGCAGAAAAGGCAGGGTGGAACCGGACAGTACCTTCAGGAGTTTGATTGCAGAACGATAGGGCAAGAAAATTTTCCTGTGGGACGCCTTCGTTTTTGATTTTGTCAGGACTTTTGAAACCAAAGCGTTCATAAAAGTCGGGGTCTCCGACAAGTACGCAGCCCTGGGCGCCCAAATCTTTTAACAAATTCAGGCCTTGGTTGACAAGTTTTGTGCCGATAGCTTTTTTCTGATAATCAGGCAGAACAGAGACGGGCCCCAGGCCATACCAGTTCTTACTTCCATCTGAAAAAGTTACAGGCGAAAAAGCAATGTGAGCCACTAATTTTCCGTCAATTTCCGCAACGAGTGAAATAGTGAGTGCATTGGCGTTGCGCAAGGCATTGATGATGAATTGTTCAGTATTTTTACTGGCGGGGTGATTTTCAAAAGCCCGTTTCGTTATATCGGTTATTGCTTCGGCATCTGACTGGTTTTCTTTACGTATAATCATTTGACATTTCTCATTTTACGAAACACGATTTTGTACCGATGACATAGATAATTTTACAAAATTCACTGCTGCATAGTGAAGAAAATTCCATTCCATGCCCGGTTTTCCTCAAGATCACGTAAAAATACTGAATTTTCGCATCCCAAAATCTTACGGTTGCTACCTCAGACCAGCTCCTGGCCGATCCAGCATTCATAAAATCAGGTTTTGTTAAGGCTGTTATTTTCTTTCCTTCAAGGATTGTTTCGGTTTTGAGATGCTTGATTTCTTCGGATTTTCCGAACTTTATGGTCATATAGCTGAAATAGCGGGGCTGTGAAGGATTTGCTGCGGAGAAGCTTATGGAAAAACCCCGAAGTTTGAGTAAGTATGGTCTTGACTTGTGTAAAGACTTATGCGATAAAATAAGTTATAAAAATCAGTGAAGACAAAAAACATTTTATGGAAAATGGAGTTAAAAATGTATACAAGGAGAGATTTCTTAAGACTTGCAGGTTCTGGTATAGCAGCTTCGGCATTCGCGCAATACTTATTTGCTGAAGACAATAATCAGAAGAAACCAAACATTCTTTTCATTATGAGTGACGACCATACCTCGCAGGCTATAAGTGCCTATGGTGGGATGCTGGCAGATGTGTGCCCAACGCCGAACATAGACCGTATTGCCCAGGAAGGAATGCTCTTTAAGAACTGTTTTGTAACTAATTCAATATGCACTCCCAGCCGAGCAGCTATATTTACCGGCAAGTATTCACACATGAACGGCGTATACAAGTTCACCGCGCTTGACCAGAGCCAGCCGACGCTGCCGAAGTATATGAAGAAGGCTGGATATAACACATGTTTGATAGGTAAATATCATCTTTACTCCAACCCGGTAGGACTTGATTATTGGTCAATTCTTCCAGGACAGGGCCGGTATCACAACCCCAGATTCATCGAGATGGGGGATGAAAGTCCGACGGGACGGGTTAAAAAAGGCAAGAAAACAACTTACGAAGGACATTCCTCAGATGTTATTGCTGATAAAGCATTAGACTACCTCAAGAACAAGAGAGACAAGGACAAACCGTTTATGTTCTTCTGTCATTTTAAGGCACCTCATGACAGGTGGGAATTTGCTGAACGTTACCGCAGCTTTCTTGAAGATGTCGAGATACCTGAACCAACAAACCTCTTCGACGATTATGAGGGTCGCTCAGATATGCTGAAAAAACAGCTTCAGTATATCGGCAGCGATTGGGGAAATCATACGAATTTCAGAAAAGAAACCGCTCACCTTGAAGGTAAAGAAAAGAAGAAAATGCAGTACCAGCTTTACATGAAGAAATATCTTCGCTGCGTTAAGGGTGTGGATGATAATGTAGGCCGGATACTGGACTACCTTGATGAGTCAGGTTTGTCGGACAACACAATAGTAACGTATACGGGGGACCAGGGTTTCTTTCTGGGAGAGCATGGATTGTACGACAAGCGCATTATGTATGAAGAGGCGCTGCGCATGCCATTCCTGGTCCGCTGGCCCGGTCATATTAAGCGCGGCTCGACAAGCGAAGGGATGATACTTAATATCGATTTTGCCCCGACGATTATGGATGCCGCAGGGATTAAACCTGATCTGGGTATGCAGGGACGCAGTTTTGTTCCGCTTCTTATGGGTACTATACCCTCGGACTGGCGAAAATCAATGTATTACCGCTACTATTATTCACATTTCGAGACCGAACCCCACTATGGAGTGAGAACTCACACACACAAACTGATATACTTTAATCGAATCGACCAATGGGAACTTTATGATTTGGTAAGAGACCCTCATGAGATGAAGAATATTTACGATGACCCGAAACATGAAAACCTGGTCAAGGAGCTAAAAAAAGAGCTCAAACGTCTCCAGACGAAACTGGGGGACGATCCTGAAGATATTGGTAATAATCCGAAAATAGGTGATCTAGATAAGGACCTGCTTTAGATATAGAAGCATAAGTACTGTTAATGCGGACAAATCAACCGATGATTCGAAATGCTGAAAAGTAATAATGAAGTTAACGATAAAGCGTTTTATCATCCAAAGGCTCAAAAAAAGGCTTTACATTAATCGAGCTTTTGGTGCTTATATCCGTTATCGCGCTGTTGATGTTGACTATTATATACAACCACACTACAACCAAAACGCTGAATATATCGTTGAAAACTACTTTTCGTTGGATTAACAAAAGCTCTTAAAGCTTGTCTCCAAAATGTCTCCACAAGCAAGAACTTTTAGTCCGGAAAACGAAATACACCCCTCTTTTTATGCCAATATCGAACTTTTTCAGAAGATTTTGAAGCACCTCGGATATATAATCGGGCTTCGGGGGAAGGGAAAGGGGAAGAACCCCAAAGTCGTGGTTTTGTAATCCGTAAAAAAAGCCTCCCCAAGATGTGACTTGGGGGCTAAATATTTGGATTTGGTGCGGGGCAAACGACAGATACACACAAATCCTTAAAATCCTTAAAAAAACATTAGCTTTTATATGCAGATTACTGTAATATTACTTAAACTGACCGTTTCTTTGAAATGGAGCAGTTCAAGTGTGGTCGTCGCTCGTGAATCGTGTCTCGTCAGTTGAAGCCAACTACGTCGGCAATTGGTTTAACTTTTTATACAATAAGCTAAAAAAGATTTTATATATTAAATTAAATCGGTCAATTTGATTATTATCACTCATTTAGAAATTATTTGGGCATACGTTCAGGAAATAAGATACTTGGAGATTAAGAAGTGGTTAGTACCGGCGATATTCGTAATATAATACTTTTAGGGCACGGCGGAAGCGGTAAAACCTCCTTAGCAGAGGCGATTCTGCACACAACAGGGGCATCGAACCGGCTGGGAAGCGTTGACGAAAAAACAAGTATCTGCGACTACTACGAAGAAGAAAAAGAACACCAGCACTCCATCGCCTCTGCGATAGTCCACACCGCATACAACGGTGTGACAATAAATATCATCGATACGCCGGGCTATCCTGATTTCATCGGCCCGGCCATAAAGGCGATACCTGCGGCTGAGACGGCGGTAATCGTAATAAGTGCAGCGGCGGGAATAGAGACCAATACTCGAAAAATGTTCCAGTTGGCGACGGATGCGGATATGCCGCGGGTGATTGTCATAAATAAAATTGACGCTGATAACATCGACCCGCGGGGGCTGCTGAAAAATATCCGTGAAACTTTCGGGCCGCAATGCCGATGCGCGAATCTTCCTGCTGCGGACAAGAAATCGGTGATAGACTGTATCGAGAACCAAAACGGGGAATCGCCTTTGATGGACGTCGGCCCGGCCCATACCGAACTAATCGAAAGCGTTATCGAGGCGGACGATGGGCTTATGGAAAGTTATCTGGGCGGCGAAGAGATATCCGCTGAAAAAATATCTTCGGTATTCGTAGAGGCGTTAAAGGCAGGGACAATTATCCCTGTGGTCTTTACGAATGCGCGTGGTGAAATCGGGGTAAATGAATTTGTCGATATTATAGCCAAATACACGCCTTCGCCTCAGCAGGCAAAAGCGGCTTCGCTCAAAGACGGTGAGAAAACAACTGAGCTTACGGCAGATGCATCCGGGCCATTGGCCGGTCTCGTATTTCGTATCGGCTTTGACCCTCGGTCTAATATGAAGTATTCGGCCATCCGTCTTTTCAGCGGTATAATCAAATCGGACACCAACATATTTCGCAATGACGAGAAGAAAGGTATTCGGCCGGGGCATATTCTGAAACCGCAGGGCGGCGAAAACAAAGAAACCGCAGCCGGCGTTGCAGGCGATATTATAACGTTGGCGAAAGTGGAAGAGTTGAAAATCGGCGATGTTGTTCACGACGGGAAAGTGGCTGGAAGTTTTGATATGCCGGCAGCGCCTGAGCCGATGTATTCACTGGCGATTGAGCCGGCCACGAGAGGGGACGAGCAAAAAATCAGCACAGCCATCGAGAAGCTGTGCGAGGAAGACCCCTGCTTTAAGGTTTTGCGGGACCAGCAGACAAAAGAATTAGTCATCAGCGGGCTTGGTGATTTGCACCTGCGGGTGATACTCGAGAAGATGGAGAGGAATTTTAATCTTTCGGTACATACGAAGGAACCGAAGATTCCGTATCGTGAGACAATTACGGCCAAGGCCGAGGGGCACTACCGGCACAAGAAACAGACCGGCGGAGCAGGACAGTTCGGCGAAGTTTATCTTCGCATTGAGCCGGCTGAACGGGATTCGGACCCGCCTTTGGATTTTAGCTGGGACATTTTCGGCGCTTCGATACCCGGGCAGTTCGAGCCGGCCGTTCACAAAGGTATTAACGACGTAATGCAGAGCGGAGTCGTGGCGGGCTTCCCCTTACAAGATATAAAAGTCTCTATCTATGACGGCAAACATCATCCGGTCGATTCAAAGGAAGTGGCGTTTCGTGCGGCAGGCAAGGGAGCATTTATCGATGCGGTTCAAAAGGCGAAGCCTGTTCTACTTGAGCCAATCGTGAATATGGAAATTACGGTGCCCTCTGAGAATATGGGCGATATCACGGGTGATTTAGCTTCAAGGCGCGGCAGGGTGCAGGGGCAGGATATGCTGGCAGGTAACTTTATCGTTATCAAGGCCCAGGTGCCGCTGTCTGAAGTTACACAGTATAACAGCCAATTGAAAAGCGTAACCGGCGGTCGCGGCAGCTACTCAATGGCGCTTAGCCATTATGAGCTTGTGCCGTCCAACGTGCAGCAGCAGGTTGTCGCTGCATACACAAAGAAGAAAGAAGGAGACTGAACGGCCTTGCCCGATTTACGATTCACGAAGCACGAATCACGAACTAATTGCATCGGTTAGTTTTTTCTGGTTTTTTTTGAGCCATTCGGTTTTGCGCCGAATCATCTTCAGGAAATCGTATCCGCTGAGATGAGCAAAGAAGCCGGTAGCGGCTATGGGCAAAACCGCCTCGGCTATCATAGTCTCAATCATTAAATCAAGGAGCGCACAAAGCCGGTATTTATCAAGCCTGATTAGTTTTCGGTAGCCATCCAGGAACTGGACGAGCTTTGCCTGGTCGAGATAAGCGGGCCAATCGGCTGGGTTTGGGCGGTTGCCGACAATCGAAAACTGCAGCATTCCGTTTGCCAGGTCGGTAACGGGCGGCGCGATCCTGACCGAAGCAAAATCAAGGACTGCGATAAATTTACGACCGGCAAAGAGCATATTGCCTGGATGCCAATCGCCGTGCACAATCTGCTCGTCCCAGGAGTCAAATCCAAGACCGCTAACGCAAACGCTGGAGTCGTTGTAAAGGGTCATTAAAGTCTCTCCGATTTTTTGTAATTTTCTGTTCGGCCTGGATGTTTTCTCAGAGCCTACTGTTCTGAGGCGTCTGCGGACATTTGAAGCATCATGGAAGCTTCGCCTTAATCCCGAGGTAAGTTCTTTCTGGCCGGCAAAATCAGCCAATGCCTTGTGAAATTCTGCCAGCTGCCGGCCGGCATCGATAGTCGCTTCGGCAGAGCCGTCATAGCGCGACCCCTCAACAAATTCAAATAACTCGTAAATGTGATTATTCAACTGCAGAATTGTATTGTTTTCGTCACTTGTTGTAATAAGTGAAGCGACGGAAAAACCTTTTTTCGCAAGGTGTGTCTGTACTGCGTGCGAAAAAGCAGCGCGGTAGAGGTCGTCTTTGCCTTTGGGCCGGCGTTTGAGTAAGAATTTTCCCCGCTCGGATGTAATTACCATTTTTGGTGCGCGTCTGCTGCCGGCGGTAAGAGGGGTTAGCTGTTCAATTACGCCGATGTCGTAATAGCTAAGTACTTTAACAAGCTCTTTAGAAGAAAAATGTGCACCGCCTCTGGGCATAAGGCAATCGATTATTAAGTCAAGATTATCGACAATTTAAGGTTCCGGGTCGTCATTTGAGCAGGAGCAGAAAAATGACCAAAAAGGATATTGCCGCTACCGCACTTAAAATCAAAACCGCAATACGGTAATGGGCAATAGTTTCCTGGCTGTAAATATCTTCCCTCGGTTCGAGAGCTTCTCCTTCCTCCAACTGCTCAAGCATAGAGACATCGAATCTTTTGTGTGCTCTTAAAGGCGCCTGTCCATCTCGGACGGCCTGCAAATCGGTAAGCAGTTCTTCTGCGTTATTGTATCGGTTCTCTTTTTGCTTGGCCATCATAACTTCAATAATTTCGGAGACTCCTGCCGATAAAGAAGTGTTTATATGGTCCGGCGGAATAAGCTGTTCCCTCAAATGCTTCCTCATAACATCGGAGGGGTCATCGGCCATAAACGGCACGCGTCCGGTTACCAGATGATAGAAAGTTGAGCCTAGTCCATAAATATCCGCCCGGCCGTCGATGTCGATTTCCCCACGAATTTGTTCCGGAGCGATATAATAGGGGGTGCCGTAAGCTTTACCCGCTTCGGTCTGCGCCGCTTCGATATCGGTTGTTTCTCTGGCCAGGCCCATATCGGCAAGTTTAACTATGCCCTCTTTGTTTATCATAATATTCTTTGGTTTGACGTCACGGTGAATAAGGCCGCACGTATGTGCATGAGCAAGCGCGTTGGCTACCTGAATGATGACATCCAAAGCTTCATCTTCGTCAAAGACCTTGCCTGCGGCTAAATCATCGTGCAAAGTTTTACCCTCAACATATTCCATTACAAAAAAGTGGTATCCTCCCGCCTCGCCGACGTCGATGGCCTGGACGATATTGTTGTGGTTCAGCTTTGCGGCGGCCTGGCCTTCTTTGTAAAAGCGCTGCACATATTCGGGATTTTCGGTGAAACGTTTGGGTAAAACCTTTATCGCAACAACGCGGTCCAGACTAATTTGTCTGGCCTTATAAACGATAGCCATAGCACCGGCGCCGAGCTTGCCAAGAATTTTATAGCCTGGAATCTGATGTACTGCTGCTTTGCTTTCTTTTATGCTTTTTCTCAACCTCTCGGCCTGTGTCGTTGTAATATAACCCAGGTCAATCATAAGGTCTTTGAGTAGTATAGGGTTTATTTTGCGGCGGGAGGCCAATTCATCAAGCGAACGACGCAGTTCGGAATCCGTACAGAGGCCCTGCTCCAATACCATTTTACCGAAAACCGTATCGTAATTTGTTTCGTTTGTCATAAAACCTGTCTATTAAAATCGGTGTGAACACTTAAAAAATAAACGCATTAACCTGCGTTCGGACTGTCGTATAAGCGTTCTGAAATGCTAATTATGTTTTATATACAAGCTTTGTCAAAGAAAATCTCTCAATATTTATTTGGGCAAAAAGATACCACCTGCGTATATAAAATCGGTTTTTTTCGTTTTTGAGTTTAGCAGTTTTTCTACAAGCGGCATCGCAACCCTGAACTGTGTTTTTAGGGTTGACCTGACGACAAATATCATTAAAATGGTGCTGCTTTGAGGACTATCAGGACTGAAGCAGCAGGTATAAGGAGGCAACAGGTGGCTTATAATTGTGTGGTTTTAATTAAACAAGTACCCGATACAAAAAGGATTACGGGCCAGGCGATGAATGATGACGGCACCGTCAATCGCGGCGCTCTGCCGGCCATTTTCAATCCGGAAGACCTAAGCGCCCTCGAACTGGCGCTGACGATAAAAGAGACATTCGGAGGCAAAGTAACTGTTATGACAATGGGACTGCCGGCGGCGGCGGCAATTCTTCGCGACTCGCTTTACCGCGGGGCCGATGATGCGGTATTGATTACAGACATCCGCTGTGCTGCAAGCGATACGTTGGCAACCAGTTATATCCTGAGCTGTGCCGTTGAAAAAACTGATTTTGATATTGTTCTCTGCGGCAGACAGGCAATTGACGGCGATACCGCCCAGGTCGGGCCGCAATTGGCGGAAAAACTGGGGATTACGCAGATTACATACGTCGAAGAACTTACGGAACTGGCCGACAAAACCATAACGGTGCGTCGAAATATTGGGAACGGCTGGCAGCAGGTCAGAACGAAACTGCCTGTGCTGCTTACGGTAACAGGTGCGGCAAATGAGCCGAGAGTTTCCGCAGCAAAAAAAATGATGAAATATAAAAGAGCACTTACGCCGATTGAAATCGAACAAAAAATCGAGCTTGAAAACGCAGAAGCGGATGAATCAGATATTAAAGAACTTGCTGCGCATAAGTGCAGTGAATATAAAGAAAAGGGGTTGTTGATAAAGCAATGGGATTTGGATTTTCTCGGCGCTGATTTGGCCTGGTGCGGTCGAAGCGGCTCGCCGACTAAAGTACACCGCATCCAGAGCATTGTCCTTGCTGCAAAAGGAAGTAAAACAGTCGAGCCGAACGAAAAAGGCATCTCGGATATGGTACACGAGCTGATTAAAGATAAAACTATAGCTTAAAGTGTGCAGGGAACTAATTTATGGCCAAAAAGACAGAGAGGTAAAAAACAGTAAAAGGTAAATCTATAAAAGAAGAACTGCCTCTTAAGGTTTTACTTAAGCATGGGCAGGGCATTTATGCACAATATAAGGGTAATAATTATAGCGTTATTTTTTATGCAAGCGGTAGTATTAGATTTAAAGGCAACTCATATTTAACCCCTTCGGGCGCAGCTAAAGGTATAGTAGAGAGAGATACAGTCAACGGCTGGAGGTTCTGGAAGTATAAGGACAAATCAGGGGATTTGGTTCCAATTAGCCAGTTGAGAAAAAAGAGATGGGAAAAAAAGAAAAATGAATTCCTGCTTTCGGGTCTGTTGCTAAAGTCGGGTTTATAATGTATGATTCTATTA
>CAZMCN010000078.1:0-9849 GCA_964564845.1 uncultured Pirellulales bacterium
TTATAAGCTGCTAAAGCTTGTTGCTTAGCGTTTTTCTTTTTGGAAAGTACAGTCTAATAAATAAATTCTCAAATTTATCAGATTGTATGTAATTGCCGGAGATAGCATCGCAGTTGTATGGACTGCTTCAAACTCATCATGGTTAAAATCTCTTTTGGCCAGGTGAACAACAATGATAACAAAAAATACGGTGAGCAAAATCCAAATCAGCCTGGTAACCGGTTGAGAACCAGCGGCACTATTTTTCTTCATGATAGTCCTCTTCGGCGTTGACTGCCCAGATGTTGTCTTTGGATTTAACGCCGGCAACGATATTGTCAACCGCCGTCATAGCCGCCAGCATCGAATGGTCCTGATTGTTATATTTATGCATGCCGTTTCTGCCGACCAAAAACAGGTTTTCAATTTTATCAGTGAAATTTCTGATGACATCGAAGTTATCATAGCTGCCGAAGTAAGCCGGATAAGTTTTAGGCATACGAATGACTACGCTGTCGAGGACGTCTGCTTTATCGATAACATCGATACTTGCCAGTTCGTCTATTGCAAATTCGGCAAAGTCAGTGTCGGATTTGCTCCATAACTGGTCGCCTTCGTCGCAAAAATATTCCAGCCCCATCCAGACGGTATTGGGGTCTTTGACCATATAAGGACTCCAGTTATTAAAAATCTGGAGCCGGCCGAGTTTCACATCCTTTTCCTGAATGTAAATCCAGTTATCAGGAACAATATCATTGACGGTTTTTAGTTTGGTTCTGTTTTTTATTTTAAGCTTCTTCAGCAGCAGCCCGACGGCTACGAAACCGCGATAGAGCAGGCCATCGGCTATTTTTTTAACATCATCCGGCACAGTCTGTCCGAAGGAGGCTATCAAATCCTTAACAGGCATTGTGGAGAAAAAGTAATCGGCCTGTTGAGTTATCATCTGTCCGGTATTCAACTGCTCTATGCGGGCCTGTACTATAGCGTTGTTCTGAAGCTCCAACCCCGTAACTTTATGGTTTAGGTGCACCCGTCCGCCCTTTTCGCAAACAAGTTCGGCGACCTGCTGCCACATTTGACCCGGGCCGAATTTCGGATACATAAACTGCTCGATGAGAGTGGTTTCAGTACTTTTTTGCCCGATAGAGGAGTCCGGCTGGATTATCTTTTTGAGCGCATGAAAAACCGCCCTGGTGATTGACAGACCCTTTATCCTCTGGGCGCCCCAGTCAGGCTTGATTTGGCTGCAGGGAATGCCCCACACCTTCTCTGTATAATCTTTGAAAAAAGTCAAGTACAGTTCTTTGCCGAATCTGTTGATAAAGAAGTCTTCGAGCGATTTTTCATCTCTGACTGGGGCAAGGCGAATCCAGCCGTAGCTTAGAGCTATCTTAATAATTCGCTTCAGTCCCAGATTGGCAAAAGTATTAAGGTTCAGAGCAACAGGGTAATCAAAGAAGTGCCGCTGGAAAAAAATCCGCGACAGGCGGCTGCGAACGAGCATCACATTGTCGGTTTTTTCCGGGTCGGCAGTATCGGTATCACCTGAAAGCGGGACATTTCTTTGAAGCAAAATATCATCTCTGGCCGGCGCCGACTGTAAAGGGAGGATATTCATCCACCACTGCATAACCCTGTCGGACTTTGAGAAAAACCTGTGGCCTCCGATGTCAATTCTGTTGCCTTTATAATTGACGGTCTTCGAAACACCGCCGATATCAGCGGTGGCTTCATAAACAATCGGCTTGATTTGAGTTTTGCTAACTAACTCTAAAGCAGCGGTGAGTCCGGCCGGGCCTGCCCCGATTATTATGGCTGTTTTACTACTCACAATTATAAGCCCTGTCTAAATAACAATGGTTGGCATAAAGAACATTAACAGGTTCATCTTACTCTTGCGGCAGCTTAGCCAAATCGGCGTCGGAGCCGGCAACCATCAGGATGTCATCGGCGTAAATTACGGTGTTGGGCATAGGGACGTTGATAATTCCGGCCTTTTCACCCTTTTCGCTTTTTTTGCTTTTGCTGTGCTCACTCCTTTTGATTGCGACCAGATTAACGTTGTACTTTTGGCGCAGTTGCAAATCCATAACCGTCTTGCCGTCAAAGCTGGCCGGCGATTTAACTCGGGCAAGACTATAGCCCGGCGCAAAATCGATTTTCTCTCCAATTTGTGGTGCGATAAGTTTATATGCCCACCTTTGAGCAGACTCAATCTCCGGATAGATAACCTCAGTTGCTCCGACCTTTGAGAAGACCTCCCCTGCAATCAGGTCCTGTGCCCTGGCATATATCTGCTTTATGCCCATCTGCCGAAGGTTCGCAACCGTCAGAACCGCGGATTCAAATCCCCCCCCTGTGCCCTGTCCGATGCTGATGATAGCAACATCAACCTTGTCAACACCCTGGGCTTTGAGCGCCTCTTCATCGGTGCTGTCGAGCCGGACGGCGTGGCTTACCTGGTCTGAAATCAGCTCTACCTCTTCTCTGTTTTTGTCAATCGCGATGACCTCCGCCCCGCTCATCGCAAGAGCGATAGCCAGCTTCTTGCCGAAATGCCCCAATCCTATTACAGCAAACTGTTTCATGGTTGTAGCCTCAAATTAACCGACAAGTATGTCCTCGTCCACATATTGGAAATTGGCCTTTTTCGGTTTACCAATAAGCGAAAACCCAACTGCCAACGGTCCTATTCTACCAATCAACATAGTAATTACAATGATTATTTTCCCGGCAGAGGTAAGCTGCGAGGTTATGCCGGTTGACAGACCGACAGTTCCAAGGGCAGAGGTTGCCTCAAAAAAAATGTCGAGAAATGGTGCATCCTCAGTAGCAGTAAGCACTAAAATCGCTGCCGACAGGCAAAGAACACCCGCCAGAGCTACACCGAATGCTTTTCTTATGGTTTCCGGAGGAACTCTGCCTCTGAAAACATTCACGTCTTCCCGGCCTGTCAGCAGCGCATACAGAGAAAGGACTATTAAACCAAAGGTGGTGCTTTTTATACCGCCTCCTGTTCCTCCAGGGGAAGCCCCGATGAACATTAGCAAAATAATTCCAAAGAGGCTGGTCTTGCTCATTTTCGCCACATCGACCGTATTAAAACCCGTCGTTGTCGAGCTGGAGACTGCTTGAAAACCTGCATTTAGCGCCCTTCCGCCCAGGCCAGGTGTGCTGTCGGTATTTTCGCAGAAGAAAATCAGAATTGAACCAACAAGGAACAGCGAAAAAGTCACAAATAAGGCAAGCTTGGTGTGGGCCGACAAGCGGCGTGGATGTTTTCTTCTTATAGTTTTGACAAAAAAATTTGACACATCATACAACACGAAAAAACCAATCCCTCCGGTTACGCAGATCATACCCACAACCAGGTTGAACAAAGTGCTATGGCGATATTGAGTTAGACTGTCCGAGAAAAGTGAAAATCCAGCGGTACAGAAGGCAGAGACAGCGTGAAAGAACCCTACATACATGGCTTTGCTGTAAGGGAAATAACGCTGCCACTGGTAGCCCAAAGCCAACGTGCCAAGCAGCTCAAATACAAAGCTGAAGACTATGATACTCCTTACATATCTAAGAATCTCTACTTTCTCTGGTCGGATGACAGAGCCATTCAAATGTACCCTCTCATCAAGAGATAATCTACGACGGCGAAATAACACAATCGAACTAATAAGAATCATGTAACCCAAGCCGCCGATCTGAAACAAAATAAGAATAATCATCTGACCAAAAGTAGAATAAACACTGCCGGTATCAACGACAATAAGTCCCGTTGTTGTCACGGCAGACGTAGTTGTAAACAAAGCATCGATAAATCTTAAAGGTGGGGCACCATCAGCTAATGACCTGGGCAGCATCAACAAGGCCGCACCGATAACAATCAGCACTACAAAAGTGATAATTAACGTGCGGGTAGGATTTCGCCCCATTATAATAAGCTTTACCGAGTTAGAGAAAACCTTAAGGAAAACCTCGACCAGCAGATAAGTCCCCACCGCCACGTGCCTGACACTCCCCGGAGCAAAGTCGGAGAACCAGAAATCCGGGTCTATCATTATGGCCACCAGAGCCGCCAGAAGCGGTATTTCAAACCAGTTAGCAACTACGAATTGTTTGACGGACCGGGCATTTAGAAGCCGCACTATTTTGCCGACAAGAAAAATGCAAAGCATAGCGACCTGAATTTTATACAAATTCCCCACCGGCACTAAAGGCTCATCAAAGCCAAACAACATCACAAAGGTTGCCACCACCATTGCAGAGGTAGCAGCCTTGACAAAAATCGTCGCCCTTTCCAACTGTTTGTTCTTGTATTCAATCGTCATAAAACAATTATTAAGCGTCCGCTGTCCATTGTCAAACAGTAACTACGCCACGTCGGCCAGTCCGAGTGAGCTGCCGAACTTTGCCAGCAGCGCTCTTCGGATATTTCTATGCTTATTTTCTGTTAACATCGGGTCTGAGCCGACCAGTTTGAATGCGTTTCTTCTGGCCATAACCAGCAGCTCATAATCATCGATTATATTTGCGATTTTCAAATCCGGCAGTCCGTGCTGCCTCGTGCTGAACAACTCACCGGGGCCGCGCAGCCTCAAATCCTGCTCTGCCATTTCAAAGCCATCGTTGCTTCTGGTCATAACTTCGATGCGACTTTTGGCCAGGTCGTTCTCAGTTTCAGCAAACAAAAAACAATATGATTTGGCCTGGCCTCTTCCTATACGGCCTCTTAACTGATGCAGTTGTGCCAGGCCGAATCTGTCCGCTCCCTCAATAACCATTATCGTTGCGTTCGGCACATCCACGCCGACTTCAATCAAGACGGTGGAAACGAGCACGTCGATTTTGCCCTTTCTAAATTCATTCATAATTTGCTGTTTTTTTTCTGAAGGCATTTGGCCGTGTAGAAGCTCAACGGTAAATTGCGGAAAAACCTCTTTAGAAAGTTTTTTATATTCATCAGTTGCGGCCTTGACTTCGCTATCCTGCTCGGAGCCTGTAATCCTCGGACAGACAAAATACGCCTGTCTTTTGGCTCTGAGACGCTGACGTATAAATTCGTATGCCTTTTTCCTGTCGGCCTTTTCGACCCGGCGTGTAATAACAGTACCTCTTCCCGGCGGACAATGCCTGATAACCGAAACATCCAAATCACCAAAGGCGGTCATCGCCAGCGTCCGGGGGATAGGTGTGGCCGTCATAACAAGACAATGAGGCGTGGTTTCCTTTCGCATCTGCGCCCGCTGTCGAACCCCAAATTTATGCTGCTCATCGATTATGACCAGTCCGAGCGACTTAAATTCTATATCCCTCTGCAGAAGCGCAACCGTCCCGACGACAATATCAATATCGCCTTTCTTTATCTGGCCGAGAAGCCGTTTCCTTCTTTTGCCGGTCAATCCTCCCGTCAGGCAGAGGCGTTTTACTTTACTGCTTCTCAAATATCTTTCGATACTGATAAAATGCTGTGCAGCCAGAATTTCAGTTGGCGCCATAATAGCGACCTGCTGTTTGTTTGCAACGGCCAGCAGGGCTGCATAAAGCGCCACGACCGTCTTGCCCGAGCCGACATCACCCTGCAAAAGACGATTCATCGGCTCGGGTTTGGCCATATCCGCAGCGATTTCGGCGATTGCGGTATTCTGGTCTTCGGTAAGCAAAAATGGAAACCGCTTTCTGATTCGACTGTCGATTTCGTCACTGCAGGGGCAGACAGCAGCCAATGAAAAATGCTTAACTTTATACCGGCGAAGTGCCAGACCCAACTGCATCAAAAATAACTCATCATACTTTAATCTGCGTTTTGCTTCGGCCAGCTTCTTCTGGTCCGGCGGTAAATGTATCCATCCAAAGGCGTCTTTTCTATTAATGAAGTTTGTTTGCCTGAGGAACTTTTCATCGTAAAACTCATCGACAAGCTCATCGAGATTATCGAGCAGAGGCCTGATTATGCGCTTGATTTGCCTGCTGGAGAGCTTGCTTGAGGCGGGATAAACACCGCCGCTGAAATACTCGTCCGGCCGCGAACTTTTCTCATTGAGTATCATAAATTTTGGATTAGTCATTTGTAACTGATGCTTATAGAGGGCGGCCTTGCCCGAGGCCGTTATCACCTGTCCGGGTTTTAATTGATCACGGAGAAACCCGCCGTGAAACCACACAATCCTGCACATCCCCGTATCGTCGGCTATCATCGCTTCAAACATAGCCGGTCTGCGGAAAGTTTGATAGTCCGTTGATTCTACCTGTCCGACAATAGTAACATCCCTGTCGGGTTGTATCCGGTTTATTTTTATCGGCTCGGGTGCAAAAACCCAGTCCCTCGGAAAATACTCTAACAAATCAGCCACCGTCTCGACGCCCAACTGGGCAAAGGTCTTTGCCCTCGCCGGGCCTACGCCTTTTAAGTACTGCACCGGCATTGTCAAAGTAAATTTATTTTGCGTTTTTTCAGTTAGTTTTGTCATTCTTCAAAACCATGCTCGCCGAAAAGTTTGACAAACCGAACATTGCAGATAGGTCTATCGATAATTTTGCCCTGTCTTTTTTCGCAGACGACCAAATCCTGCACTCCTGCTGAGCCAATCGGCGCCACCAAAAGACCGCTTTCCGCAAGCTGCTCGATGAGGGGTGGCGGTATCTTCGGAACCGCTGCGGTAATCATAATTCTGTCGAAAATCTTTGTTTGCGGCCAGCCGCAACTGCCGTCACCAATATAAAATTCAACGTTAGTAATCCCTAATCGGCCCAGAACCGCCTGAGCCGACTCTGAGAGCTGGCCGAATCTCTCTATCGTATAGACCCTTTTTGCCAGTCTGCTCAGGACGGCGGCTTGATAACCACAACCGGTGCCAATCTCCAAAACCTCACAGCCCGAATTAAGCCGCAATTCCTGTGTCATCAGGGCAACGATATACGGCTGAGAAATTGTCTGGCCCATCCCGATAGGCAGCGGCCCATCGGTATAGGCCTGTGACTGATACTGCTGAAGGACAAAATCCTGCCTTGGAACCTCGCCCATCACCCTGAGCACTTCGGGGTCGGTTATATCGCGGCCCTGAAGGTCACGGCTGACCATCCACCGACGAGCTTCGGCAAACTTATCTTCCGCCTGTCTGTTTATCATAGCTGTAATAATCGCTTTTTGGGCGTGGTTTTGCAAACCAATTTTTGGCGCCGATTAAGTGGGTTGCTATTACAGGTCTAAATGGTAAAATATCTGTTGAGCTAACAAACAGATAATCCCAAAAATTATTAAGGGGCAGGAAAAATGAAAACAAACAAACTTGTTACTAAAGAGCGAACAAAGAAACTTCTTTTCTACCTGCTGGCTGCCTTCCTGGGCGGCTGCGTGCCTGTTATGTCCCTCCATCCACTTTACACCGAAAAAGACGTGGTCTTCGAGAAAAATTTGTTAGGTGTGTGGGTCGACCAGCAGGACTCCCAAACACAAAAAGAGACGCTTGACAGCCCTGACCCCAACAGCCCCAAAAACACCTGGGAATTTCAGCATCCTGACGAAAAAAAGAAAGAATATAAACTGATTTTCGCCGACGAAGAGGGTAAAAAAGGTTCGTTTGCCACACATTTAGTGAAGCTGGGCAGCCGGCTATTCCTGGATGTTTACCCTGCCAATTTCCCGGGTGGGGATATAGAAGACCCAAATAAGAAAGATTGGCTGCCATACAACGCATTCTTCTTTGTGCCTGCTCATACATTTATAAAGATAGATTCCATCGGGCCGGAATTGAAAATGCGACTAACGGACGATGAAGAAATGGAGACGCTGCTCAAGGAAGACCCCAATGCGGTTAAGTTTGAAACGCTCGAGGATGACAAAATCGTCCTGACGGCATCGACAAAAGAGCTTCAGGCCTTCGTGCTTAAATATGCCGACGACGAGAGATTGTTCAGCAAAGAAACAGTTTTAAGTCGCAAAAAAATCAAAGAACCTGCCGACCCGAATCGCATTAAGCAAAAAGCCGTCGAGACCAACAAGGCCCAAAAAGACAAATAGATAAAGGCAGGACTGTATGACAACTCATCCGGAATTCAGGCGCTATCTGGTAAATATTGATACCACTTCAACACACCAGCTTTTTACCGATTGTCTGGTGATTGGGGCCGGCATTGCAGGTCTTCGTGCAGCCATTGAGGCGGCCCAGCACCGCAGCGTCATCATTGTCTGCAAGGATTCTCTACAAAACAGCAATACCTACAAGGCCCAGGGCGGCATCGCTTCGGTACTTGACAGGACAGACACCTTCGAGGCACACATAGCCGATACCCTTGGGGCCGGCTGCGGGATAAGCGACCAAGCAATAGTCCATTTAATCGTTCATCAGGGGCCGCAGCTTATCAAGCAACTGCTCGAGTGGGGCACTGAATTTGATATGGCCGACAATCATATCGCTACAACACTCGAAGGCGGCCACACTCACGCCCGCGTCGCCCATGCTCACGGCGACGAAACGGGGCGGATAATCACAGATTCACTGATAAAAAAGGTAAGGCAAAATCCTAACATAAAAATACTTGAAAACTTTTACGCAATCGACCTGCTCACCAACGATAACAAAGAGTGTATAGGAGTAATCGGACACGACAGGCGGGGTATGCAGATAATCTGGGCGGCGAATACAATCTTAGCCACCGGTGGAGCAGGCCACCTATACCGCGAAACCACAAATCCGGATGTTGCAACAGGCGACGGGCTTGCGATGGCTTACCGGGCCGGCGCCGTACTGCAGGACTTAGAGTTTATGCAGTTCCATCCCACAACGCTTTATATCGCCGGCGCCTCACGGGCTTTGGTTACCGAGGCGCTGAGGGGAGAAGGTGCTATTCTGCTGGACAGCAAAGGAACGGCGTTTATGAAAGAATACCATAAATCGGCCGAGCTGGCGCCGCGCGACATTGTCAGCAGGGCCATACTCTCTCAAATGTTAAAGACAAAATCAACACACGTTTATTTGGACGTTCGTCACTTTGACAGAGTCCGTTTTGCAAAAAGATTTCCACTGATTAACGAGCTGTGCGAAAGCTTCGATATAGACGTCGGCAGGGATTTGATTCCCGTCCGTCCGAGTGCCCATTATATGATAGGCGGCGTAAAAACCGACAGTACAGCCAGGACAAACATTGAAAATCTTTACGCCTGCGGCGAGGCGGCCGGCACCTGCCTGCACGGCGCAAACCGGCTCGGCAGCAACTCGCTGCTGGAGGGGCTGGTGTTCGGCAGAATAGCCGGCAGACAGGCCTCAGAGAACACCAAGGCAGACATCAAACATCAGCGGATTAAATATCAAATCCCGCATTCTGACCGGACACGCCTGGATGCCGCAGATGTCAGAAATTCGCTTCGAGCGCTTATGTGGCGAAATGTCGGCATTACGCGAAGGGCCAAGCCGCTCACCGAAGCACAGGAGATTATCAGCTTCTGGCAGCGGTACGTGATGGACAAAATCTTCGATTCGCCACAGGGCTGGGAATGCCAGAATATGCTCACCGTCTCTCTGCTGATGGCACAGGCCGCTAATATCCGCAGGGAAAGCCGAGGCGTACACTTCAGAAGCGATTTTCCCGACACAAACGACGAGAATTTCAAAAAACACATCGAAATTACACAATAAAACGTGGAAAAAAAAGCAAACTTGTGCTATAATAGTCCGTAGCTCTTAACAAAGTTAATAATCAATTATCAATCAAAAAGAGTGGGTCGGGCGGTCGCCGGCTGAATTCAGCCGGAGGAAAGTCCGAGCAGGACAGGGCAACGGTGGTGGCTAACGGCCACCCGGGGCAACCCGCGGGATAGTGCCACAGAAAATACACAGCCGAAGCCGCACTCACTCTGTGAGTGCGGCAGGC
>CAZMCN010000079.1:0-9501 GCA_964564845.1 uncultured Pirellulales bacterium
ATATTTATCGTCAAATTACCCATTCTGAGACCAATTTTTCAATTTTGCAAAAGTTTAGTTACTGAATCTGAAGCAAAAAAACCGGCTGGTCAAAAATTGACTTTACGTTGTATTTGCAGCGACGTACCTGCAGAACAGCAAAATCCTTAATCGGCCGATTGACGAACAGCTTGGCACGAGGAAATCGCTCGCGATAGCCCTGAAGATATTCCAGATATATTATTGACCTCCTCGGTAGTTAATTTGTATTGAGACGAACGGTAAATCAATACAAACCCACACGATGTGCCCGAATGGCTCAGCGGAATAGTAACGGCTGAGATTTTGTTTAGCATAACCGGATTGCCCTGCAGGCCCATCTCAAACAGGCCATCGAGGGTGCATACTTTATTCAATTTGCAGACATCTTCCACAACCTCAAGAGTGAAACAGTTCTCCAGATGCTGCTTTTCAAGGGCAATAGGGTGCTCACTTTCGAACATAAATAACTCAAAGTTATTTGTCTGACGCAAAAAAACCGCAACATTTGCGTCCGGAACTTCATTTTTTATGAGTTTGCCCGCTGTAAAAATAACGCTGCTCAGTTCCGTTATACCGAGGATTGACTGATAAAAGTTCGCCGTAAAACTGATGGTATCTAATCTTTTGATAAACTCCCTCTGGGCCGCAATAAGGTCATTGCAGAGAATGTCTATTTTCTTGGCCTGCTTTTTTTGCGCTTTATTTGATTTTCGGACAAGCAGACGCAGTTTTTTTTCTCGTTCTTTATACTCCACCGAATCCTCGCTTTTTTACAGACCGCAGAATTTGCGGCACCCTGACCTCTTTTAGTTTCGGCTTGGAAAAGGCTCGGCTTTAAGCAAGCTAAATTATTAAAAGCAGCGCCGCTGTGTAGCCCTATAAATAACCTGTTATCAGTTTCGGTGATGTTAACTCTGATGAAAAACCGGACACTTGCCACCACCGTCCGCCGAATAAACCCTTTTTACCGTCTGCTTTTTCGGACTTATTGTTTCGGGAGTGTTTGCTTACCTCTTTATTGCAGTTGCTGCCGTTTTAAAAAAAACTGCTGCAAAGCTGTTTTAAAACCAAAAAAGCTGCAAGCATTATGCCTACAGCCGGTTGATAACATTGATTCTATTAACAATTGGAAGTTACGCCAAAAGCAAAGGCGGCGGACGAATGTGATTCATAAAATCGTGGTTGCCTGAACCACCACTTTTACATCTAAGGCGTTGACTCCTCTCACCAATATAGACCGGTGACAGCCGGTCGATACCCCAATCCAGAACCAATGGCATCACGATAAATGAAAACATCCCTGCTTTCATTAATTTATCCTCTAAATAACTTCTTACTATTTCGGCTCACTCGAAACTTTTGCATTAACTAAATTATTGCTTTAATTGAGTTCCTGCTGGGCTCAAAGACAACCGGGGCATATCCTGTTTTTTCTTTGCCCGCCAAACATAAGTTTTTGATACTGATATGCGGCTTTGTTAGAAAAAGCTTTAGCTCGCCGGCGAATTTTACTGCCCGGCTTTGCCAAGAATTTAAGTGAAATAATGCAGTTCGTTTGCCTGTTTCCAGGCACAAGGCCGGCGATTGCTCTCAACCTCCGACATCACTGCCCTTCGCAACCCACAGCAAAAAAACCTCCCCCACGCAGATGATTTAATGGGTATAAAAAAAAGGAGACTGGGCTTTCTATTAGCCTTCTCTCGTCACCCTGTCTCCCCGCTGCGATTTTCCTTTATTTGGCCATTCAGCCGGTACGGCAAAACTGCCTGAATCGCAACACTTATATTATACAACAATAACACACGCTTGCAAAAAAATTTTAAATTTTTCCTCCTCATTCTCAAAATCACCGGCATAAGCTTAATATGATGGCTAAAACGCCATTTTGCCCTGAATAAACTTGGATTTTCCCCCATCGAAACCAGCATCGCCAAGCGATATCAACCCAATAATCAATAATCAATAATCAATTAAAATGCCACCCCCTGCGCAGTCCCGAGCATATTCACATTAAGCGCAGTCGAAGTAGTCGAAGGGCACAAGCGCCGAATCGGCAGCATTGGCGTTGCCGCCTAACATCACGCCATAGCCGTCATAGCTGGAGCTGTTGACAATAGTGGTAGGCGAAGAAACAAAGGGCCTGAAAAAACAACCCTTGCCATCAGAGCGCCTTTTTTGGTATATAATGTTGGTTAAAGGTCGTCTTTTTAGCCGGATAAGAACAGGGCACTCTGAACCTATGAGAATCAGATTAAAAAAATCCTGGCAAAAGCCCCTGGAGCTTCTCAGATTATCGCCTCTCTCGTTGGCGGGAAAATGCAGATTTGCCTTTGGCGCCGCCGTGATTTCAATTCTGGCGATTGCTCTTTTTCTGCCGTACATCTGGATGGGACAGATTACAAAAAAAGGCTTTCTTGATTCCGAGAGGGCAAAGTCAGAAATAGTCTTTGACAAATACTTTCAGACCGAAAAAACCGGCCGGATAAAGCTGCCACCTCCGGACAAGGCTTCTGTCGTACTCGATGCAAACGACCCCGAAATACACTGGGTTCGTTTCATAAAGGATTGGCAGCAGCAGCTCCGGAACCTTACCGTTCAGCAGAAAGAAATGCTCGAGTCTCTGAAAGACGAAGAAACAACAGATGACGACATTCGTTTTACCAAAAAAGGAGACGCCATCCAGAGTAGTTACGTGCGAATTATTCGGGCGACCGATGAATTTATCAAAAATTATAATCTGCAGACCCCAGCTGTGGCGTTCGGCAAAAACGAGCCCATCGGTGCCGTCATCATTCAGTCACGAGGACTCGGTGCAGAAGTTGAAAAAATGGTCTTGATGAATCGTATCTGCATAATTATTGCAGGCTTAATCGCCGGAGCCGGCGCCATCGTTGCATTTTATGTGATAACCCAGCGCGTAATCCTGCGGCCTATTCGTCAGTTAAGGGCCCTGGCAAACAACGTCGCAGAGGGAAATCTCAATATAAGAAGTTCCATAAAAACACGAGACGAATACGAAAAACTCGCAAACGCCTTCAATCACATGCTCGACGGACTACAGGCCGCCCAGCAAAAACTCCGCAATGCAAACAAACAGCTCGATAACAAAATAGCCGAACTTTCCGAACGGAATATCGAACTGTTCAAGGCAAACAAAATAAAAAGCGAATTCCTGGCGAATATCAGCCACGAATTCAGAACACCATTAAATGCAATACTCGGCTTTGCAGAAATCCTGCGAGAAAAACCCGAAGTCCTAAAAAAAGAAAAGGCAAAAAGGTACGCAGAGAATATTATCGCCAGCGGGAAAAGACTCCTGAATATGATTAACGACCTGCTCGACCTGGCAAAAACAGAAGCTGGAAAAATGAAGCTGCATATAGAAAATGTCTCCGTGGCACAACTGTGTGATGGCTTGATATCAACTTTTGCCGCTCTTACAAAGAAAAATAAAATCAAAATAAAAATGACTATCGATGATGATGTGCCGACTCTTTTTACCGATGCCGGAAAAGTCCAGCAGATTCTCTATAACTTCCTCAGTAACGCCGTCAAATTCACTCCAAAACGCGGCAGAATTGAGTTTCGAGCTAATATGCTCGATGACAGACACCTCCGCCTGGCCGTAACTGATTCCGGCTGTGGTATTGCACAGCCCGACCAGGAAAAAATATTTGAAAAATTCCGGCAGGTCGATGGCTCGATAACACGCGTATCGACCGGAAGCGGACTCGGACTGGCCATCAGCAAAGAGCTGGCCGCTATGCTCGCAGGCAATATCGGAATGGAAAGTGAGCCCGGAAAAGGCTCAACCTTCTGGCTCGATATTCCTGTTACACTCACAAAAGAGCAAAACCAACTGCAAAACGCCTGAAATAACACTGAAATTCAATGTTTTCATACTTCCCATTTTACAAAACAAAAATCAGAGTACAAACTGTTTTGACCTGCCGCCCCTTTAAGGTATAATTGTTTACTGATTAGAAAGAAAGGGTGTACTCTGATGAGAAAAAAAAATGTAAGGGCGATTTTCCCGGGCACTTTCGACCCCATTACAAATGGGCATTGGGACGTTATAAACCGCAGCATAAAACTTTTTGATGAGCTTATAATTGCCGTCGGCACAAGTCCGGTCAAAAATGCCCTCTTTACACCTCAGCAGCGCGTCGAGATGATTGCCGAGCTGATTGCTGATATGCCCGGCGTCTTCGTCGAAAGCTTCGACGGCTTGACCGTTGAATACGCAGCAAAAAAGAAAGCAGACGTCATCCTCCGAGGACTGCGAAGTCTTACCGACATACAGTATGAGTTTCAGCTTGCTATGACAAACAGGGCCGTCGCCGGCATCGAAACCGTCTTTGTTATGACCAGCGAAATGTATGGCTTTACCAGCTCAACCTTGATTCGCGAGGTCGCCGCACTCGGCGGTGACATCTCAAACTTGATTCCGAAAAACGTTTACAATCGTCTCCGGCAGCACCTGCACGACTTGAAAGGCGAAGGCTAAAAAACGAAATATTGCTGCGACCATTAAAATGCAGTGTTTGTTATCGGCATAGGGGAGACCTCTTTTGTTTACGGTCAGTGTTGAAACAGGATTTGAAGCATCGCACCAGTTGCTCCTGAAGAACGGCTCAAAAGAGCCTCTCCACCGGCACAACTGGACGGTTGTTGCTGATGCCGGAAGCAGTGCACTCAATAGTATAGGACTTGTTATTGACTTTGAACTGTTCCGCTCAATGCTCGATAATATCACCGCCGAGTTTGATAATGTCCGGTTGAACGAAATCGAATATTTCAAAAGGAACAATCCATCCGCCGAAAACGTAGCAAAATATGTATATGAAAGGCTCTCTGCCTCCCTGCCTGCCGGCGTGAAACTTGAAACCGTAACCGTCGTTGAGAAACCGGGCTGCTCGGCCAATTATCGCAAATAAAGCAATTCCTTCTTCAGCCGCAACCAGATTTTGACGATTATTTTAACGGTTTTTGCCGAAAGCGGATGGAAGAGGCGTGGGAAAAACCGCTTTGGTACTGATTTCTGATTTTAATAATTACTTAAAGCAAAAATTTGGTATAATAGCTTTGAGAGTATCTTATGCAGTGTCAGTTTTGCAAAAAGAACGATGCGACTATTCATTTGACCGAGATAACCGACGGCGTACGCACCGAAATGCATATGTGCGAGCAATGCGCCGCAGAGCAGGGAATCGCCGTCAAAAGCCAGATGTCTATTAACGAGCTGCTGAGCAATTTGCTTGCCTCACAGCCCGAAGATGACCAAATGCTCGGCCCGGCCCAGAAAAGTCTCGCCTGCCCCAATTGCGGCTTTACTCTCGAGCAGTTCCGAAAAGAGGCCGTCCTGGGATGCCCTTATGATTACGAAATCTTCGAAAAATCGCTTATGCCCCTTATACAAAAAGCTCACGATGGCCATAGTCTGCACACCGGAAAAGTACCAACAAAGACCTCACGTGATTCCAAAAAGCAAGCACGGCTCCTGAAAATGAGACAGCAGCTCGACGCCGCCGTCGAAAAGGAAGATTACGAACTGGCCGCTCAACTACGCGACAAAATTAACCGGCTCGATAACTCATCGCAAAAAAATGAAACTGACTGATATAAGCAATGATATAAACGAATGGTTTAACGGCTCCGGACCGCTCGCCGATGTCGTTATTTCCTCACGCATCCGCCTGGCAAGAAACCTCGCAGGATATAAATTCCTCAGCAGATGCTCAACAACTGAAAAATCTCAAATCCTGAAAAAACTCAAAGACACTCTGATGTCACTTGACCTCGGCGACAAAGTCTTCTATATCAGCATCGACAAAGCCCCTGAGCTCGACAGGCATTTCCTTGTCGAAAGACACCTCATCAGCCGGCATCACGCCTTCGGCAAAGGCCCAAGAGGCGCCGTCATCGCAGAACGCGAATTCTTCACCGCTATGATTAACGAGGAAGACCATCTGCGTATCCAGCTCTTAAAAGCAGGCCTCCAGCTCTCCGCCTGTGCCGAGCAGATTAACCGCATCGACGATATGATAGAAAAAAAGGTCGGCTACGCTTTTAGCCCTCGGCTCGGATACCTCACCGCCTGCCCGACAAATCTCGGCACAGGTATCAGGGTCTCGGTTATGCTGCATCTGCCCGCCCTGAAGATGACAGGACATATCGAAAAGTTTCTCAACGCCGCAAAGGCTATGGGACTGGCAGTAAGAGGTCTCTTCGGAGAAGGCTCCGAAGCCGCAGGCGATTTCTATCAGCTCTCCAATCAGACCACCCTGGGCATCTCAGAAGAACAAATCGTCTCGCAGTTCGAAGAAAAAGTCATCCCTGAAATCGTCGAATACGAAAAAGCCGCCAGAGAACAATTACTCTCCAAGCAGCTTGACGTGCTCGACGACAAAATATCGCGGGCAATGGCCCTGTTAAAAAACGCAAGTCTCATTAGTTCACAGGAGGCTCTTTTCTTATTAAGCCACCTCCGGCTCGGCTTAAATATGCACGACAGTATGGGCGCTTCCACCCCTGCCATAGAGCGTCTTTGCATGCTCGCAGACCCCAACGCCGACCGGAATCAGACCGTCTCAATTCGCACTATTAATCGTCTCTTTATGCTCACACTGCCGGCCCATCTGCAGCTAAACTATGGCCGAGCCCTCGACCCGACCCACAGAGATGCTCTTCGGGCTAAAATCATCCGCTTAACCCTGAACCCCAAAAACACCTGACAAATATCTACTGTTCTCAATTGAATTTTCCCGTTTATCCGCGGGTAAGCAACTTAAAAACAATTAGTTACGGTTTTATCCGCGGACATTTACCACCCTTAAGGGTATAAAAACACGCCTTTAGGCGGCTTGTCTGAAATATTGTTGAGGCTCAAGCCAACAGCGGATTGACAGTTACGAACAAGTTCAGCCGCCTCTGCTAAAGTATCGACTAAGGGGCCGCACTCTTGCTTAACGTATTCTATTTCATCTTTTTTAAGCGGAGATTCCCAGTCGAACATATTTAATTTTACCTTTTGCTTTGCTCAGGCGTTTGCCTTAAAAACGTTTTCGGTGAATAATTCCAGCTCATTATTTGTCCCTTTATTAAATACTCTACAAATCAACTTTCAATATCACCCTCATCGGCTTTCGCATACCAGCCGGTTGGTTCATTGTTTTTTATGGCCTTGTTGATTCTTTTATAAGATTCCTCTACCCAGGGTAGAGCTTTGGTGAGTTCTTCTTCGCTGGATATTGACAAACCTCCCCATTTCTCAGCGCCCCTCTCAAAATCAAACTGCTTTACTTTGCCAAGTGTCCTTCCGTCTGTGAAAACATTCATTCGCAGTAAACTCTTTCTGGGAAACAGCAGAATAAAAACACGCTCAGGACAGTAAAAGCTGACGTTCGTTTTTCCAACCTTATAAAAACAAGCTTCATCAAGAGATTTGATGTATTTCAGGAGCCTGTGAAAAATCTTCCGAGGTTTATCCTTCACCTTAAATTTATCGAACCACGTATCAATGTCGTCGCCACCAATAACCGCCTCAGGCCTATCAATGGGCGGATTTTCCATCTCTTTGATACGGTCTTTGAGTTCAATAACCTCCAGTGGACAATCTTTCCAATCGTGTTCCCAGCATATAATCATATCGCAGCCGTTCGGGTCGTGGCCGTGCTGTTTGAAGTTGCTGGATTTATACTCAAACTCCACCCTTAACCGCTCCCAGCCTTTTCCGGTAAACCGTCTGGCGATACAATCAGGAAAGCCAGGTTTGATTTCCTCAACATACATATTCAGGTCTCCCGCGACCTTGCCGAATAGAAAGACCACTCCGTTTTCGTTGAGCGGCGAATACACCAGTCCTCGAAAATTGATAAGGTCGCCTACTAAACTCTGCTCTGGTTCTTTCATACTTAACGCCTCTTAATTATTTTACAATTCCCCTCGGAAAGCCTTTTTTGAATAGTTTCGGCTCATAATTTTCCTCCCCAGACTTCGGTGGATAACTCCATCTACGGGTTACACCAATAGTATTGTGGTGGAACAATAAAAGATAAACTATAACTTCATTTTGTTTAGTGTCCGGTGTCTGTTTATCGTTACCTCCAAAGCAGTGGTTCTGTTTGTTCGGTACTGCGAGCGCCATTTCTAAGTTTTAAGCGATGTTTTTCTCTAATATTCCCGTAATTTAGTCTGTCCATTATCACATCGTAATACTTTTTATCAATTTCAACTGATATAAAATGGCGTCCAAGAGATTTAGCCACAGCGATTTCGGAACCGCTTCCCCCAAAAAGAATCAATATAATGTCTTTTGGCATCGTGCATGACAGGATTAACGTCTCCGCCAATCTTTGCGGAATCTGGCAGGCATGAAATGTCTTTTCCCTACTAACGTTTTTTACCAGATCAAAATAGAGCCAATCATACGGCATCCTTCCTTTCGAGCCATTAGCCAAATTCTGCAAAATGCGTTTATCTGTAGGATTTTTATAGGGTACGGCAACATTATCTTTATAAAAGTTATTGTGAGCAGTTTTCCGGCAGTGCAAAATGCTCCTGTGAGCAGTGGTAAAACGTTTTGGTGAATGTCCCACATTAGTATTATAGACCCAGACGTAATCGGAAACTTCGTAACAAGCACTATCGAGATATTTAACCCGCAGGTATGCGTTTTGTTTCGGATAGTTAATGAAAAACATATTACCTGTATCTTTAAGTACCCGCAGCGATTCTTTCGATAGCTCTATATACCATTCAACATAATCATTGAAGTTTTTGGTATATGATTTATCCCCGTATTTTACCCCGACATTATAATCAGGATCACCATAAACCATATCAATACTGCTATCAGGAAGTTGTCTTAAAACATTCAAGACGTCATCGTTGAATACTTTATTTCTGAAATTCTTTAACAAGTCCTTATTCATAAAAGTCATTCTGCCAAATAAGGGCGTAAATATTCCAATAAGTCTCTGTTTGATAGCACGCAAATGCCCCTTGATTTCGTAAATTTTTGTATGGTGGAAGTAATAAGCTTTACGTTGATTATTCCGTAGTTCTTTGTCTTCTGAACAATGTCTTGAATAAAATTGCTAATCATCAATGGTGCAGAAATTATGGAAAGAATTGTGTTCACCCTCCCTGTCTTTTTATTGACAGTCTCAAAATTTGGGGTTGACTTTTTAACATGATACTTTACGTCCTCATTCCAACCAATTAGGTCAACAAAGTGCAAGTACTCCCACAAACCGATTTCTTCTGTTTTAAACTTATCCTTAAATCCGTCCCTCAACGAAAAGTCGATTTTGTCAATATAATCCGACAAATCATTAGACGGAGAATATCTGAGTTTGCCTTTTTTTATTTCTTGGTGGTCAAGCAGAAAGCAAAGGCGATAAAGCAATACGAGTATTTTTTTAAAACTGTACTTTCCAAAAAGAAAAACGCTAAGCAACAAGCTTTAGCAGCTTATAA
>CAZMCN010000080.1:0-7184 GCA_964564845.1 uncultured Pirellulales bacterium
CTGCCGCAATATTGGCCCGCTGAGCCATTATATTTTTCTCCACCATAACCTTTTCGCGGGTCAAGAAGCTGGTCAAATAGCAGGATTACTCTTGAGGGATGTCTTATCAGTGCGGTATTCAAAAAACTTGGCATATCATTTGTGCCGTCTGTCGGGTCTGTATACGGGTAGGAGGGAGGCCAGCAGTTTCTGTCAAGCTCAAGGCAGGAATTCATTGCATAAGAAAAATACCCATACTTCTGGGGATAGTACTTGTAACTATCCAGACTGCCTAATCTTGCGGCAGGACACTGAAATATGGTTTTTATGCCTGGTTTATGCCATCTCGGATAATCCCGCCATTTCTCTTCACCCATTAATGGCGGCAGCATATCAACCCATCCAAACCGGTCTGCCTGGCTGGCATCGCGGTCAAGTCCGTCAATATGCGGGTAAAAGCCGTTATTTCCTGATGAATAAGCCTCAAATGCCAATCCCCATTGTCGAAGTCTGCTCTGATATACCGTTTGCCTGGCTAAAGACCTGCACCTATTAAGCGTTGGTATCAAAATACCGAGCAGCAAAGAAGTAACGGAAATGACAACCATAAGCTCCAAAAGACTGAAGGCACCAGCCCAGCCCCAGTCGGGGCTTTGGCCGGCTAAATCACATCTAATCCTGTTAATAGCCGCCTTTCTCATTCTGTCAATCCTCTGATGTGTTTTTGATAAGCTTTTGCTACCGCTGTTTCTATATCACTTCGAAATTTCGCATAAGCTTCGACCCATTTTTTACCTTTGTCGGTCAGGCTGGTCTTTCCGCCTAAGCGTCCTCCTCTTTGCTTGTCGATTAGAGTGATATTCAAGGCCTGCTGAGCTTTTTTCAGGTCGCCCCAGGCCTTTCGATAGCTTATGCCAAGCTTCTGACTGGCAGCGGACAATGAGCCCTCGGTCTCAATCGCTTTAAGCAACCGCCATTTGCCGTCGCCGAAAACCCCTTCAACGTCTTTTGTGCTCAGCCAAAGCTTAAACCTTGCTCTTAATTTTTTCATTTCTGCCTCCCTGTCGTTATCACTTAAAACAACCAAGTTGACATTTACAGATTTTTATATCCTGCTGATTGCAAATACGCCCAATCATAATTACCCGGACCTCATACTCCTGTGCCAGTTCAAAAGCATCGGCACAGGCCAATTTTTTTCTGCCATCAACCTCTTGCAGCCGTTTGAGAATGGCTTTGGTTAAATCTTCTTCTTTTCCCATTTGCTTTTCTCTAATATATCAGGATGGTTATGCATCCTTCGACATATCGCAGGCAAGAGGATTAAAACATCCAATTATTTTTTAGTCAATATAAATTTTTCTGTCCGCTCTTATGTAAAATCTAATTCGAAGATGTAAACATCATCCTCCAGGCGGCTGCGAATGTTACAGCCGCTCTTTTGTAACACAGCCATCATCGGTTTATTGTCGGGCAGTACCTCTGCGGTGAATCCTGCAATGCCGCTGCCCTTGGCGATTGTGATTAGATATTTCAGCAGGAAGGTTCCGATATCGCGGTTTTGCCATTCATCTCGCACAAGAAAGGCGACCTCTGCACGATTAGTTCGTGGATTCAGGTAGTATCGTCCGGTAGCAATGATGTCTTCGCCGTGCGCTTCAGGGATGCTCGCCACAATTGCCATTTCGCTGCGATAATCAATATATACGAAGTTCTGTATTTGCTTCTGGGGTATCCGCATCATATTCGACATAAATCGATAATAAAGGCTCTTTGGAGAAAGTGAGTGGAAGAGAGCCCGCATCCGCTTTTCATCGGTCGGGTGCATCGGGCGGATGTTTATCTGGGTGCCGTCATCCAGCAAGAATGTTGTTCTCAGGCCTTGCGGTCCGACGAGAATTTTTCCTTCCACTGCCGCCAAATCGGAGCTGACATAATTTAATCTTATCGCTTCGGCAAGCAGTTCAGCGCGGAACTCGGGGTGGGCAATGCTTATGAGCGCTAATACACGCTCCTGGAGGCTCTTGCCGTGAAGGTAGGCAACGCCGTGCTCTGTAACGACATAATGCACTTCGCAGCAGGTAGCAGCCACACTGGCACCGCGACTGAGACAGGGCACTATTTGCGAAACAGTACCATTGCTTCGGGTGGACTCCAGGACAACTATCGACTTGCCCCCTTGTGCCCTGGCAGCACCGTGAATAAAGTCCATATGATTTCCCAAACCAGAGAACAATTTCGCTCCCAAAGAATTAGCACAGACCTGTCCGGCCAGGTCAATCTCAAGTCCAACACTGATGGCAACCATTTTATGCTGCCTACTAATAAGGTACGGGTCGCAAACATATTCAGCGGGACGGAAGGCAAAGAGAGGATTGTTGTTAATGTAGTCGTAAACCTTACGGGTGCCCATACACAAACTGGTTACTATCTTACCACGGTCGATATTTTTTCGCACTCCTGTTATCACTCCCGACTCCACCAGGTCAATGATGGGGTCGGAGAGCACTTCGGTGTGAATACCTAAATCGTGTTTTTCTTTTAGAAACTCCAGCACCGCAAGCGGAATACGCCTGATGCCCAGCTCCACAGTGGAACCATCCTCAATAAGAGCCGCTACATACTCAGCTATGGAGCGAGAGACTGCCGTTGGCTGCGGTAGTTCGGCTTCAAGAAGAGGTATATCCGCGGGCACAAGGACGTCGATATCATGAATATCGAGGAGGCTGTCACCAGCAGTCCAGGGCATCTGTGGGTTTACCTGGGCGATAACCAATCCTGCGTTCTCAGCAGCACTTTTAACAATATCGACAGAAATTCCAAGAGAACACATCCCCTGCTCATTAGGCGGTGTTACCTGTATCAGAGCGGCATCGAGAGGAAGCTGGCCTGAGCGGAACAGTCTCGGAATGTCAGAAAAGAATATTGCCGTGTAGTCACTCAACTCCTCCTGTACACTCTCAGGGACATTTTCAGCGATGAAGAAGCTTTCGAGGCGAAAATGTTTAGCCAGTTTCTGATGCTCATAATGCGGCTCATCCAGTGTCAGTAAATGTACAATTTCAGTATCTTCTCCCAGTTCGGCAGCGCGGTCAAGAAGCGCTTCGACCAGGAGCTGAGGCTGCCCGCAACCTGTACCAATAAAGATGCGCTGCCCGGTCTGGATGTGAGCAACAGCTATCCGGGGTGAGGTAATTATACCCAGGTACTTATCCTGCCAATCCTCGGGTTCCATTTTGCGATTCTTTGCAAATTGAGAGTCCTTGTCATATCCAGGGCCGGACTCGGTCATTTACTTGCTACCTGCCTGAGAAGGACCATCAAATGCTTTGTTTTGCATTTCGGGCTTCTGAGAAAGGGTTATTCGTGCATCTACAACAACGGCTCTGGCTCCCATATGCCCGACAATGAAAGGATTAATATTCAACTCAATAATCTGAGGGAAATCCATAGCCAATTGACTTATTCGCTGAAGACCGCCCACAATCGCCAAGAGGTCTATATCAGCCTGGCCTCTGGTGCCTTTGAGCAGTGCATAGGACCTGGTTTCCTTCAACATTTGCATTGCTTCGTCTGCGGTGACAGGGGCGAGGTAACATGAAACGTCTTTGAGAACATCGACAAAAGTGCCGCCCAGTCCGAACATAAGCATCGGGCCGAACTGGGCATCGCAGGTCATACCAAGGGTAACTTGCAGACCCTCGGCACACATCTTTTCCACATAGACGCCGTTTATTCGAGCTTCGGGAGCACGACGACCAACCCGTAAAGTCAGAAGGTCGAAAGTGTCATGGACCTGCTCGGGGCTGGATATTTGCAGCTTGATACCGCCGACATCAGACTTGTGCACGATATCAGGTGAAACTATTTTCATTGCAACGGGAAACCCAATTCTTTCAGCGATTTCAACGGCTTCTTCGGGTGTGTCTGCCAGTTGCCCATCCGGCACATTAAGGTCGTAAGCTCGCAGGATTTTTTTGGCTTCGACCTCGCCTATCTGAGTATGGTTGGTTTTTAAGTGCCGTAAGATAATACGCTCGACTCTATGGCGGTTAACAGGAAAGCGGGTAACGATACGTGCCGGCCGGCTGCGCCAGATGGAGTATTCATACATTGCGCGCAGCGCCGCCACAGCCCGTTCCGGCGAAGGGTAATCAGGTAAATTGCATTCGGCCAATTCCTCGCGCTCCGGCATTGCGTCGGCACTGCCCAATAAAACCACCAGTACCGGTTTTTCACAGGGGCCGCAGGCGGCAATAGCCCGGGCTGTTTCTACCGGCTTTGTCATAGCGTGCGGTGTTAATATCACAATAACAGCATCAACTGAATCATCATTTTGTGCGGCACTGACTGCGGCAGCATATCGCTGCGGGTCGGCATCGCCCAATACATCAATCGGATTGTCAACGATAGCGGCAGGAGGCAACATTTTCTTGAGGTCGGTTGCACTATAATCATCCAAAGCAGCCACCTTCATACCGCAGTGTTCGACTGCATCAGCAGCCATAACACCGGGGCCTCCGGCATTTGTAATTATTGCCACGTGTTCACCCTTGGGCAGAGGCTGCAAAGACAGAGCTGCAGCAAAATCAAAAAGCGAGTCAAAGGTTCCAGCCCGGATGACGCCGGAGCGCTTAAAAGCTGCGGCATAAGCAATATCATCTCCACTAAGGTTGCCGGTATGCGCAGATGCCGCCCTTGTACCGGCCTTGGTAACTCCCGCATGTAACAGAACCACCGGCTTGACTGAAGTGGCCGAACTGGCGGCTGCAATGAACTTATCACCGCAGGTGATATTTTCAAGATAAGCGACGATGACTTTTGTTTGTTTGTCTTCTGCAAATTCGAGCAAAAAATCAGTTTCATTCAAATCAGCCTTATTACCGATGCTGACGAGTTTTGCTAAGCCGAGATGTCGTGCAGCGGCCCAATCCAACATAGCGGTACATATAGCCCCCGATTGAGACAGAACCGATATGTCACCGGTTTTTGGTATTTGTTTTGAAAACGAGGCATTCATATGGTGGTGAGTATTAATTAAACCGAGGCAATTAGGCCCCAAAAGACGAACCCCGCTTTCGGAACAAAGATGCTTGATGTCCGATTGCATCCCGACCCCCTCGGGTCCAACTTCACCAAAGCCTGCAGTGATGACCACAACTGCTTTTGCTCCTGCTTTAACGGAGCTTTCCACGGCACCTCGAACAGAAGGGGCCGGCACAGCGATAACGCTCAACCCAAGCGTGCCTTTGTATGCGCTCAACTCGGGGTAACACTTCAGGCCTAACACCTCCTCGGCAGAAGGATTCACCGGTATAATCTGTCCTTTAAAGCCACCCTCCAGGAGGTTGGCCAAAATCTCATGCCCGACCTTTCCGGGTGTCCGTGAGGCCCCTATCACCGCTATGGACTCAGGATATAACAAATATTCCAACGACATATGCTATTCCCCTTTATTGCTTTTTGTCTGCAATAACGTTCGATACTCTCAAAGATTACACAAATAAAATAGCAAATCTACCAGACAAACACAACTAAGATTATAATTAGAAAAGGTTAGGATTGAAAAAAAATTCATTGTTACCGAAGACAGACACTGTTACTTCTATCAGACTCAGCGATAGTACAAAATTCACTACTTTGATGACTTGAACCGAGCATTCGCTCCATAAGCGATTCATCCAGAGAGAAACAATTCGGATCGGTTTTTGGTATAGCTTTGAATAGGTCAAATACCGTTACTAATCCCTGTACTTTGTCCTGTTGGTTCAGCACAACCAGCGCATTCTCACCAAACCGCTGCATCCTGTTAATTATATCCACAAGCGATGTTGTCGGGTGTATAAAACAGGAGGGAGCAGACGTTATCCATTTGACCTTTATTTGAAGCGTAGCTTCATCGAGCGGTCGACGCCATTTTGCAAATTCAGGTCGCAGATAAGGACTAATTGTCCCTGTTAAGTCATCTTTTGAAAGAACGCCTTCCAGCACTCCATTTTGACCTATCATAATATAATCCACATTGTGTTGTCGCATCTTCGCAAGGGTCTGTTGTACGCTCAGTTCCGAACTGCCCCAGACAACATCTTTTTGCATAATGTCTTTTGCACATATCGCAAGAAAACCTCCGACACTATCAGGTGCCGGCTTTTCCGCCATTTTAACAGCCCTGGCTTTAGCTTCCTCCCTGGCTTTGGCTATCATTTCAGCATAAGCGGTTGACTTTTCCTGGGCTTTTTTCCTGGCTTTAGCTACGGCATCGCTGTAGGATTTTAGTTTTTCTTTTGACGCAGATTCAGCCATCGCAATTTTATTTGCTGATTCAGCTTTGATTTTGGCAATTTCATCATTATAAAGTTTTGTTTTCGTCGTGAGTTCTGCTTTGGCTTTACTGAGGGCACTACTGTAAGACTTTAACTTTTCACCGGACTGAGCCTTAAGCCTGGCTATTTCGTTGTTATAGAAATCTTCTTTTGCTTCTGCTTCAGCTTTGACCCTGGCTGTCTGCGCAGCGGCTTGCGCTTTGATTTTTGCTATCCTCTCTTCGGTCTTGGCTTCTAATTTACATCGCATACTGTTTATCTGCTCTGTTGCCTCGGTTTTGACTTTAACTAACATCTCTGCAGCTTCAATCTGGATCCTTGTTATCTCATCAGCATAAGCCCTTGTTCTTTCTTCTGCTTCAGCTTTAGCTCTTGCCTGCCAGTCAACTAATCTCACGTCCATCTCTTTAATTCTGATTTTGTTACGTGCTATCGTTTTTTCAGCTTCAGCCTTAATTTTTTCTATTTCGTCATTGTAAAATTTTCTTGCTACTTCGATTTCAGCATTAGCTTTATCAAGAGCGTTTCTGTAAGCACTCAACTTTTCACCGGCTTCATTATTTAGCTTTCCTATTTGTTCGTTATATAATTTCTCTTTCTCACGAGTTTCGGCCTTAGCGGCGGCTATCTGCTCTGCGGCATCGGCCTGAATCCTGGTTACCTCATCTGCGTATGTTCTTGCTTTTTCCTCCGCTTTTGCTTTGGCAGCGGCTATATGCTCTGAAGCCTCCGACTTAACCTTAGCTATCTGGCGGGCAAGGGCTCTCTGCTTTTCCTCTGTCTGAACTTCGGCTTGCCTTTCGGACTTGATTCTCGCATCAGCTTCCGACTTTGCCCGGGCTTCGGCTGTGCTTCTTGCTTCGGTCTGTGCCTTGAGCTTTT
>CAZMCN010000080.1:7284-9499 GCA_964564845.1 uncultured Pirellulales bacterium
CCTTTGCGGCTTCAGCTTTAATCTTTTCCTGCTCATTTGCTATCTGCTCTTCAGCCTCAGCCTGAATCCTGATTACCTCATCTGCATATGTTCTTGCTTTTTCCTCTGCTTCTGCTTTGACGACGGCTATATACTCTGCAGCCCGTTGCCGAATCTGAACCATTCTCTCTGCAGCTTCAGCTTCTCTCCAGGCTATCTCATCATTGTAAGCATTTGATTTTTCCTCAGCTTCAACTCTGGCCTTTTGTTCAGCCGTAATCTTAGCTATGGCCTTTTTCAGCAGCTCAACAGGTTGGGATTTGCATTTCTTTTGGGGCATTACAGTTTATCCAGGCTTGATTGTCTTAATTTTGGAAATATATTTATTTTTCCTGCCCTCTTTTCGAAAACTTTTGTTTAATTTTTTCTCGTTGTCATAGCTGTATAACCATTTCAACTATAACCGGGTATATATTTATAATTTTCGGCATTTTTCTGTTGAAACTGTAAGTTTTACATGACAGAATTGACTTTGACAGATATGTCGGAGGATAACCGGGAGAGAGCAGCAGAGCTTCACAAAGGAGTTTGAGGAGATACTTATTGTGACACCTTCGGCACAAAAGCTGTCCGGACAGTTGTAATCATAGCGTTGATAAGAGGTTACGGCTGCATTTTCCGGCCAGGAATAAAAGCTACAAGTAGTTAACCAGTGGATAACAAGACACTGACAAATATTTCCCATCAGCATAAAGAGTGGGTTTATGGATGAAAAAAGATGCTTGTTATTTATGGTGAACCCGATGTGCGATTCGTGTTTGGGCAAGTGCTAAGGGCAGAAGCGCATCGTGTTATTACGACGGATAAGGAGTGATATGAGTTTGCGATAAGGTTTTGATATGGGAATTATCAAAAAGTCAGAATCAGTCATATCGCGCAGAGCACCTCTACTATATTGCCGCAAATCCCGCACTTATAAATTTCCAGTTTTTTGGTCATAATTTTTTTCTCCTTTATTTCATCAATCCAATACAATGTTACTATTAAAGCGGCTCTCTGACAGCATTCAAAGCCGGTTGGTAATAAGGCCCATCTTCCATCTCCTCAACTATCTGCATATACCTTATAAACCGTCTTTAGGCCCTTTAAGACGTTTCAAATGTTATGTGAATTTGAAAAGCACAATGCCCAAGTTGGAGTGGATGTGCGAAAACTACAAATTCGTGCCGATGTCAAACCTCGTGGATGAATTCGAAACTAACAACTTAATTACAGGCCAAATGCATCAACTACCAATTCATAAAGAATATGAAAAATTGGAGCAAAAGGCTCAATAACCGGAAAATTGTAAGCATGATAAAGTCCCGGGGTATCTGCAAAACCGTCGGTGAAGCAGGGCAATATCTGGTAGAACGTTGTTGTAACTTGTACTATGACAATGTATTAGGAATCAGCACCCTTCGTAATGTCAGTACGCACAGCCTTAAATATGATGACCCATCCTGCCACAAGTACACCGCAACAGACTATAAAAGTTTCAGAAAAGTTATGCAGCACGTAAAGATAAGAGCGAACAAAGACGTCTTTCTTGATTACGGCTCAGGTATGGGCAGAGTGTTGATTATGGCGGCCAATTATCCTTTTCGTAAAGTCGTCGGTGTTGAACTCTCACCTAAACTCAACAGGATAGCTCTGTCAAACATTCAAAATGTAAGGAAAAAACTAAAATGCAAAGATATTGAAGTTGTCCAGGCGGATGCGGCGGCTTACTGTCTTCCGTCAAAAGTTACAGTTATATACTTTTACGCCCCGTTCTCCGGTGAAACACTTAACCGGGTTCTCGACAACGTTCAAAACTCTCTGATTCTCGAGCCAAGAAAACTAACCATAATTTGCCGAAACCCCTACTATCTCGAAAAAGGACTCCACAGGCATAACTGGATGGCTAAATGTGTTGAATTCAGGAATTTTTCGAGACATACGTACGCTATTTACGAAAGCAATCTACAGCTTCTTCAATGTAATTGAAATCATACCAGCCAACTCATTCGCTGACTGTCTTTCTTCAGTTTTAGGTTCAGGCTTCTAATTTTCTCCTCCATAAAAGTCCCTTTCGAAATATCACGACTTACGCCCACAAGGGCAATTCCTTTATCATTTCCACCTTTAATAACAGACCTTGAAATGAAGACAGGAAATTCGCTGCCGTCTTTTCGCTTATGATAAAAACCCGCTT
>CAZMCN010000081.1:0-9478 GCA_964564845.1 uncultured Pirellulales bacterium
TTTGCCTTTCATTGTAGGTTAATAATCCTTTTTTCCCACATGAAAGGCAATTTTTTTGCCAGTTTTACCTACAGATGCACCCTGTTTCACTTGATTTTCCTGCAGAATTGAGTTGTGGGCTGTGAGGCATTGCAGAAAAATCGGTTGTGCTGATGTAAAAGTGATGGGTCTAAAAATAGATTTGTTTCTTTAGTGGACATGGGTTTGAGCCTGGCACTCTTAATAAATTCGTCAAAAAACTTCAGGCAGGGTTTTACTTACAACGTTTCGCAGATACCCTGAAATCTGCCTTTCAGAATTCATTCCAAGGACTTTCCTTGCAATATTGTTACAATCTTCGATGGTAACCGAGCGGATAATCTGCTTTATTTCCGGTATCATAGGGGGTGTCAGCGAAAGAGTCCGTACGCCCATCCCCAGCAGGAGCATAATATACTCGGGTTCTGAAGCCATTTCACCACATACGCTGAGGTCTATTTGAGCTTTGTGTGCGTCCTGAATGACCGTTCTTATAAGGCGCAGGACAGCGGGGTCTCCGGAGGCGTACAGTGTGGAGACCAGCTCATTTCCTCTGTCAACAGCCAGGGTATATTGTATAAGGTCATTTGTGCCGATACTGAAGAAATCAACCTCCCTTGCGAGGCTGGCAGCCGTCAAGGCAGCGGAAGGCGTCTCAATCATAATTCCTACCTGAGTGTTTTTGTTGTAGTTTACAGATTCTTCGGCCAGGTCTTCCATAACGTCGTGGAGGACCATTTTGGCCTGTCTGCTCTCATGTAAGTTCGATATTAACGGAAACATTATTTTCACGTCGCCGAGCACCGATGCCCGAAGAATCGCCCGCAGTTGAGTCTTAAACATCACAAGATTTCTCAGGCAGAACCTTATTGACCTCAGTCCTAAAAACGGATTCGGCTCAGGTGCGAATCGCCTGCTTTGAGTGTACTTGTCTGCACCGAGGTCCATAGTTCTAATTATTACAGGGCGGTGTTTGAAGACTCTGAGGGTTTCCGCATAAGCATTGTAATGGTCCTGCTCGGTAGGCTCACTCGGATTGTTAAGATACAGAAACTCAGTACGGTACAACCCGATTCCATCCCCCCCTTTTTGCAGGACAAACTCAGCTTCGTCCGGGAACTCGATATTGCCCAGCAGCGCTATCTTTACATTGTCTCGTGTAACAGCGGGTTTTTCTTTTATCGCATCAAGTTTATGCTCGAACTCTTTGAATTCGAGCGAATACTTTTGATATTGTCGGATTGTCTCGTCATCGGGATTAACAATGACAATGCCGCGGTTTCCATCGATAATAACGATGTCTGCTCCACCGGTAATTTCAGTGAGGTCTTCGAGAGCCACGACTGCCGGTATCCCCAACGAGCGTGCGACAATGGCAGTATGACTTGTGCGCCCTCCTGCATCGGTGGCAAGGCCCTTGACATATTTTTTGTTAAAACCGGCGGTTTGGGTGGGACTCAGTTCCCTTGCGATAACGACAACCTCTTCAGTCAGGTGTTCGACATCCTCGCGTTTGCTGCCGAGCAGTTGTTTTAACAGACGTCTTTCAATATCGTAAATGTCGGCCGCCCGTTCGCTGATGTAGGCGTCAGAAACCTTTGTAAAGTGTGATGCAATCTCACGCAGCGTTGTCGAGACGGCATACTCTGCCGTAACCAAATCTGAATGAACCAAGTCCGTTATTCTCTTTCGCAGACTTCTATCGTGAAGGAAACGCAGGTGAACGGCGAAGATGTCTTTTATTTTGCTGCGCTCGATATCTTTCTGCTTTTCCTGCAGCCCGGTCAATTCCTTGGTAGCGGCTCTGAAAGCATTCCTTGTACGCTGAATTTCAACCATTCGTTGCGACGGCTTTATCAAACGTCTCGGAATTCGATAGTCCTCGGAATCAATAATCAGCGATTTTGCAATCGAGATGCCCGGCGAGACGGCTATGCCTTTTTTAATTTCCATCGTGCGGTTCTACCAGATTATGATTTCTTTTCTTATTTCCCGGCGACGGCTCATCAAACATTTTATCTTCCACAAGCTTCTTCAGGGCATTGAGCGCTTCCTGAGCGTCCGGCCCTTCGGCTTTAATATTTAGTTTACTGCCTACAGTTGCAGCGAGCATGCTAATCTGCATAATGCTTTTTCCATCCACGCTGGTCTGCTCATTGCTGACAGAAATATCGCACTTGAACTGATTTGCAATATCAACAAACTGCATCGCAGGACGCATATGCAGTCCGTCCGCATTTTTAATCTCAACCTGCATTTCACAAGCTGTTTTCTCCAAAGTATCTTCTCCTGTCTGTATTCTCTTCGGGCCGGGCTTTTACCATGCGCCCATCGATATATTACAAATATGGGTCGTCATCTGCTTCTTTGAGCAGCTCTTCAATGGCCCCGGCAGTCTGTGACTGTCTAAGGAACTTACGGAATCTGTCTTTTTGCAAATGTCTGAAAATACTCTCCATTATCTGTAGGTGTTCATCGTCGCTGCCTAAGGGGCTGACCAGGAATATCACCGAATAAACGGGCTGTTTATCAAGCGAAGAGAAATCGATACCGCTGCTGCTTCTGCCGACCGTAGCAACCGGCTTTTTAACCACTGTTGATTTGATGTGCGGTATGGCAACACCCTTGCCTATTCCGGTACTTGCTTCATTTTCTCTTTTTATGACTGCTTCGACAATCTTTTTGCAATTACCATTGCCGAGTCGGCCGGCTTTATCGAGAGCCGTAACAAGCTCTTCTATTACGTCGTCTCGGTCTTTTGCTTTCAGTTCAGGTATTATGGCTTCAAAACAAATAAAATCTGCAAACTTCATCTATTACCCTAAAGAAATTCCTTACGGTTTACTTGGCCGAATCAAAAACGCCAAGAGCGCATCAGCACAAAACCCGCGTTGTTTCAACTATGCACCGCCTGTATGTTTGTTGTTACGTTCCCTTTTCTTTCTTTTTCTGAGCTGCCTTTCAAGTTTGTGCACTGCTATATCGATGCATTTGTAAGCATCTTCGGAGGTCTCAGCGGCGATGAAAATCTTGTTATGTTTAGCCCTTGCTATTATCTCGGCGCTGGTATTACCATTCTTATCACTGTCAATAATCACCTCAACCTGATTGATGCTGTTATAATACTTTGGGAGCTTTGAAGTTTTTTTTTCTGCGTGTCTTTTGATATCTTCCGTTATCTCGATGTGCTTACTGCTAATTGTAAAAAGCAAGGTCAATCTCCTTAATTATATTCGACCAAAATCCGTTTTTATTTTTCTTTGCTTTGCGAATCAGCTTTCGGCAAAGCAGCTGCCTGCTCGTTACTCGGTACTATAACACCGCCGCTGACGGTAAATCTCAACGCTTCTTCTATTGTTATATCAAGGTCTATAGTCTGTTCTTTCGGTACCATTATCACAAAGCCGGTAAATGGCGTTGGTGAAGTGGGTATAAGAATGGTAAGAAATTCCTTTTCGAGGCTGTCAACGACTTTTTTAAGACCGCTTCCGGTAACCATACCCATCGACCATATGCCCTTTCGGGGATACTCAACCGCAACGACCCTTGAGAACATCTTCTTTTGCTTCTCCTGGGTGAGCAGAAAATCGGTAATCTGTTTTACATAGGGGTAAACCTGCCTCAGGAACGGCGTGTTCATTATAAACTTTTCAATCATTCGCCAGATGGTTTTTCCAACGACACTGGCTAATATCGCGCCGATTATAAATACTGCAAATAACGCTATAAGAAAACCTGCGATAGATAAAGCTCCATCTATCCAGAATTTTTTCAGTTCTTCGGTGCTGCCGCCGACAGCTATTATCAGGCTAATGAGACCACGTTTAATATGGATACTGATATTTTTCTGGATGAAACTGTACCCCCATACGAATATCCAGATCGTTACTATCGTCGGCAGTAGTACAGCCAATCCACGCAAAAAGTAACTCTTAAAACGTCCTGCCATTGGCATATCCTTAACAACAATCCTTTGTTGCTGTTGTTTTTACAATGTGTTCGGCATCGGTTGGGAATTAAGCATAAAAACCGTTTTTTCACCTGAACGCCATATCTTAATTTATCCTTTTTTCGAAGTCAATAAAAAAGTCTTATTTTTCCTGCGAACCACGATACATCGGGGTGGTATCGGGCAGATGTGCACCGAGCAGATGTATTGCCCCCCCGGGCAGTGAAGCAATCATCCAGACAGCTCGCTGGCAAAGCGCCAGTGCGGATGCCGCTTCCTCGCCGGCGCCGGCGAACTTAATAAACAGAAAAGCAAGCATGAATTCCACTACCACAGCACCTCCAATACTGACAGGCACCGCCCCAAGAACCCAGGTCAGCGTGAAAAATACGTAGTAATATTTCAGACTGACATTCACACCGAGATTTACTCCGAGAAACCAGAAACCTGTAATCGTTACCATTTGCAGAAAAACCGTCAGGCCGAACGCCGTCAGGATTGACAGCGGTTTTCTGGAGTAAAGTACTATCGAATCCTTTAGTTTTCTCGCAAGCTTTATGCCGAGCGTTCGGATTTTTAACCAGCTCTTAGCCAATAATTTCCTGCCTTTATTGTGCCCAGACAACAGAGCCGGAATCGCCGCTGCGCCGAGAGCGACCCCAAAAAATATCCATTTGTATTTGGAAGCGGTATCGATAAAACCCCTGCCGCCGGCTGTGAACTGAATACCTCGACCACGCAAAAACAATATGTAGAAAAAGATAGCGATGGCTAATGTGCTTGCTAATCCGACTGCTCTGTCAACAAATACACTCAAAGCCGCCTGGAACCATCTGTCGCTGTGCTTTTTGACATACCAGGCCCGAACCAAATCACCTCCCACAGAGCCCGGCATAAAATTGTTGTAGAAAGTGCCGAGAAAATGCAGCCTGACCGCCGCCCAAAAGGGTATGAAAACCGACTGAGTCCTCAATAATATCCACCAGCGCAATCCTATTAATGCCTGGCAAAAAACAAAAACCACCAGAGCGCCTGCAAAAAACCATAAATTCATCTCACCAAAAATTTGTTTTAAGTTGGCCCACCTCTGGCCTTGGGAAACCCAACGAACCCCCAGAGCAATCCCCCAAACAACCACAGCGATACGCAAAAACAAAAATATGTTTTTACTTTTTTTGACTTTCGCCTCTGCCATTATTGGAGTAATTTGCCTTAAAAAAACTTGTTTTTGCAGATAATAACAGGTAACATCAGCTTTTACAAGTTACCGGAAACCTGTTTTGCAAAAATATTGCAAACCAGGAACCTGCCGGCAACGACAATTTAGGAGATTTACAAGTGGCTGCTAAGGCAATTAGCGAAGAAAGTACTGACTTTAATCCGAGATTTGACGATAACGGCTTAATTACTGCTATCGCCCAGGATGCAAAGACCGGCCAAATATTGATGGTCGGTTATATGAATCGTGAAGCGCTGGATTTGACAATTCAAACCGGCTACGCCAATTACTTTAGCAGGTCGCGGCAAAAAATATGGAAGAAGGGTGAGCAGAGCGGTCACTTCCAAAAAGTAGAGCAGATACTTGTTGATTGTGACCAGGACTGCATTGTTCTGAAAGTAAAAGTTGACGCCGGCCAATGCCACATCGGCTATCAGTCCTGCTTTTACAGGAAACTCACCAAAAACTCAGATAAAGTCGAAGGGCTTGAATTTATCGCAGAAAAAGTCTACGACCCCAGAGAAACTTATAAAAAATGACTAAACTCACAGACCGTATTTATCTCCTGTTAACCGTCGAATACCAATTTATTTATTCGGGTCGTGTCCGTTGCCGATAAGCTCTTTCCACCAGTCTGGGTATTCGGGCACAGCATCTCTCGGATTATTGGCATTGTATTTGGCCAGCAGCATATCGCCCAATCGCTTCCACTCTTCATACATCGCTACCGCATTATTGTAGTAAAAGTGATGCAGGATATTCATCGCAGCGTTAGGGTCTGTTTTGTAAACCTCTGCAGCAAGGGCCTGCAGCTTAGGCACGGTATGATAAAGCATTTGCATCTTCGGCTCTCGAAAAGAATGAATATCATTAATAGCTTCGCTGTAGCAATACTGGGCCAGATGTGTTACACGCGTATTGACCCACCAGCCGGAATTTATATCGAAATCCTTATAGCGTGAGCCGGTACTATAAAATTTCGGCAGCTCCTTCATATTGGGGTTCAGCGGAGCCGGATAAGTGCTATCCTGCGCACCGTATCCGAACCAGACAACGCCTTTTATCGGGTCGGGCAGCCACCCTTTTACCTGGCTGATTTGGCCGTAAAGAGTGGTCCTCCTGTTTATCCCGCTTGCAACTTTTTCACGTTTCGCAAGTGGATTGCCGAACGGACCCGCACCCGCCCCTTTTGTCCTGTCAAACCTTGTCCCCTGATAGTTGTCGCCTGTAATCTTAAATACATCAGCGACGGTGAGCTTTTTGTCCGGCTTGACAGAGAACGGATAAAGGGAATAAGGCGAATTCGAATCGTCATATTCCAGTTCAAGTGACGGCGCTATCAAATCGAGCGCCCTCCATTCGCGGCTGCTGCTGCTCAGAGCACTGCGTTTCGGGCCGTAAATATCCGCCGGCCTGAAGGGCTCGTTACCTTCAGGGTTGTACCAATCCTTTTTGACCGCGTAGGATATAAGGTTTGGTGAATGCATTACGTTTTTTTTGTCTTTGAAATCTGCGTTGCGGATTCTAAAGCGGTTGGCCGAGACAAAAACGTGCTCATCCGACAGTTTTACGGCGCACCATAGGTCACGCCCGTATATCTCCATAATCCAGACTTCATCGCCGTCGGTAATAACGTAACATTCACCGTTGCCGTCGAACCATTTGTATTTTTCAACAAGCTCGCCGATGACTCTTACCGCTTCTTTTGCTGTGGAGCAGCGCTGCATAGCAATATCAATACTAAACCAGGCATCGATGCCTCCTTTAACTTCCATCATTGCATTTTTGACTTCTTCGGCGTGTTTTGTACCTTTTATTTTGCAGGTGGTTTCACCAATTGCCAGGCCTTTTTCGTTCATAAAGGAATAGCGGCAATGGAAATAGCGATAGGTGTGAGCTGCCTCGGGCATTTCTCCATAAACTATACCTTCGCCGTAAGCTTCTTTGTGAGGGAAATTGCCGTGGGGGTATTTACCGAAATCACCGTAGCTGTGGCTGTTCACAACAATTTCTTTTGTGGCCCCTTTTGGCCAATCCGCTGCCGGAATAATCCAAAGACGGACATCGCCGGTGTCCGAGTCGTCATTGTGTGTTATCATACAGGAACCGTCGGCTGACGCCTTTTTGCCTACCGCAATACAGGTACATTGTGCAAAAACGGCTGAGTTCGCCGGCAGAAAAAACGCTGCAGCAATGCAAATTAGAGGTACAATCTTCCCAGCTTTCATAATTACCCGAACCTTTCTAATAAAATTTAAGAAAGTCAAACTAATCGCCGACGTAGTCGGCTTCTCCCTTAAGGAGTCCTTAGGACAACGAACAACACACGATTCACGAGCGACGAACAACGCTCAAACTGACCGTCTCAAAGAAACGGTCAGCTTAAAGTAGTTCTTTAGACCGCTGCCTTGCGAAACAATTTCGGCAGGAACACAATCAGAAGCCAAATTGTCAAAGCCGATGTTGTTATGAAAAAGACCTTTGCCGGCCCATAAATTGCAATCAGCGGAATTGCCGTGGCCGTCCACAAACCGCCGCCCATAAATGGCTCGTGTACTACCTGTTTAGACGCAAAGGCCTCGGCTGCCGGCGTTTCATAATCAGGGTCAACCACGCGCAACAGCAGTAGTCCGGTAGCTGTTACGCCCATTGCCATACCCATTTCGACTATTGCCCGCTCGAACCAGCTGTCCCTGAATATCCTGCGTGCCAAAAACAAAAGGCAGAAAACGTTCCACGCTATACCAAGGACGGCAAGGATTATCAGCGGCACAAGACCGGCCAGTATCACCTGCAGTTTTATCGTTGCAATGGCCGCTGCAACCAGAAAATCGAGCGATGCATTTTGGATTCGCCGTATCAGGCCCAGGTCAATGAGTTTGTATTTGTCAAAACGCTCCTCGAAAATCTGCACGATGAGTCCGCCGAACAAACAGAGTGGAAAGAGCGGAAAACCGCTTAAGAGTTTATGTTTGCTAAGATACTCACTGCTGCCCTCGATGCCAAGCAACCCCTGTTTGAATACCCAGCCAATACCGACAGCAATGCCGATGACTATAATATGCAGACTCAGGCTCTCCATAACGTCGCTGTTTATACCGAGTCTTCCCGCACTGGCTCGTTTTTCGATGGGGATTATGCCGAGAGCTTCTTCATCGGTGATGGCTGCACCTTTCTCCACGTGACCGGCGCGAACGGCCCAGTTGATAAGTATCATACCAAAGATAATGGCGGAGATTACTCCGAACGTTGCGCTGGTAAGGGCATAATCGGTCCCCGCCGCCCAGCCCTGGGCATCGAAGACCTCTTTCATACCCGCTGCCGTGCCGTGACCGCCTTCAAAACCGACCGGCAGCACCCCAACGAACATTGCCGGAAGTTTTGGGAACATAGCTCCGAGAAAAAGCAGCCACGCTGCTAATGGAACTACATACTCGCCCCAGGCGACTATCTGCCCGTATGCCAACTGTGGCCCCGCACTCTGTGTAATCGTTTTGAATTTCGGCAGCTTAACACCGAGAAACAGGCAGGCGAATACAATATTTATCAGAAAGCCCGGTATTTCGCCCCAGACCGCTGTACATTCCGATACCAAGCTGTTGGCCCGGCTGATGAAGCTCCCGTCGGCACTATCTCCTGCGAAATAGATAACCAGTTGAACTATAATAAGGCCAACGAGCCCGCCGATAATACAGGAGGGAAGATAAAGCGTCCGCAGCAGTTTAATCTTGGTTCGCAGCCAGAACCCCGCTCCTAACAACAAGGTCAAGCCGATAAAAGAAAGCATGCCGTCTCTCCTTAAAAGAAGGAACATATCTTCAATTATGCCGGCAGGATACAGGACACAGAAGTGTTTTGCAACGCTTTTTTGCCCATATTCTTAACCCTCATTTTGCAAAGGCGTTTTGCTGTCGAAATTCACGCAATTGAGCAACAGATAAAAAATCCCATTTTAGAAAGATTTAATTATCGGACGCAGCTGGCAGAGGCCAGCCCCTGCCCTTATACACTTTTCTTAGCTTCTGATACTGTTCCCAAGCCATACATCTTATCCTTACCAGGGGGATACGATGTTCCTTGCCCATCCCATCGCTAAAAGGAAAGCTTCTCGACAATAATGAAGAAACTAACAAGAATAATACTGGTTGGCGAAACGGACGCAGGCTCTGCAGAGGTGCAACCTGCCAGAATAAATAGGGACAGTCACCTATTTTTCTTTAGGAATAATAGGAGGAATAATAGGGACAGTGGGGCTGTTGAAAAAGCCTCTTTAATCCTGTATAATAGTACCA
>CAZMCN010000082.1:0-9432 GCA_964564845.1 uncultured Pirellulales bacterium
CTCGAAACTTTTTCTATTTTATCTTCACTTACATTTATTCGCCTGCTGTTAAGTTGCGCATCATTGCCTTTAACAGCAGTGAACATCGAATCTGTGGCCGGCTCAAAGATGACGCCGACAACCGGCTCGCCTTCATACATCACGCCTATACTGACCACAAAGCAGAGCATACGGTGCGCAAAATTGTTGGTTCCGTCTATCGGGTCGATGACCCACCAGATTTGTTCGGCCCCGCGGGGCGCCTGCTTAAATATATTTCCCTTCTCACCTTCCTCGGCGATAAAGCCATGGTCGGGATATGTCTCTTTAATTCTCTCGATGATGATTTGCTGGCATCGTGCATCTGCCTGGGTTACCAGTTCATTATCGTTTTTTTTCGAGACCTTAATATAGTTAAGTTCTTCCATCGCCCGCTGCCCGGCCAATCGCGCCGCCACGATTGCGGTTTCGAGAATTTGTCTTAATTTTATCTGGTCTAATGCCATAATTGTGCCTTTCTTCAAGGTTGACAACATTACTATATTTTCTTATTTTAACGAAGTTATGCAGACAAGCCAACAGATAAATAAAACGAAAATTTTCTGCAAAGCAACGGCCCGGCAAAGACTCCTGGCAGGTCTTGTTTTATTGGCTGTAGCTGCTTTTTTGGGATTTCTGCGACTCGCAGCGACGGGAAGAATAGACATTGACCGTTGGGTCGACCCCTGCGGCGTTAAGCAGAGATACGGCCTGACCTGTCCAACCTGTGGAATGACCACGTCGGCCATTACTTTTGCTAAAGGGAAAATTTTTGAGGCGTTTTATATTCAGCCGGCAGGGGCGCTTTTCTGTTGTGTGCTGGTGGCGGCGGGGTTTTTAGCGTTGCTTACAGCAGCTTTCGGGCTATATTTCAGTTTTATTAATCGTTTTTTCAGTGAGGTCAAAGTAAAATACATAATTCTTACATTGTTAATTATTGTGTGCGCCGGCTGGGCGGTTACATTAGCACGGGCGCTGGCAGAGAAGAATTGATTATTGAGTAAAAAAAGGGGTAGTAAAAGAAACCAAAAACAAAAATAGATTTTAGCAGGTTAAAATGAAAAAGTTGACAGTTATGTTTATATTAGGTGCGGCCATGGTTAGCAAGGGCTGCCAGATACCTGGTATATTAGGTACGCCGACCCGGCACGAGAAGAAAATTCCAGCGGAATACGACCTTACAGTCCATACAGAGGAGAAAATATTAGTGCTTGTTGAGCAGCCGGCTTATCTGAATGCTCAGACCAATCTGCGTTATTACATAACGGATGCAATGAACAGAGATATTGTACGGCGGATAAAAATCGAGCCGGAAATGCTGGTTGATTATAGCGAATTGTCGCATTTGCGGTCCGGCAGAAGCGATTTTGCACAACTTTCAAAAGCAGAAGTGGGCCGAGCTATCGGCGCGGATTTGGTTCTGTATGTGGATATTGACAATTACCAGCTTAGGCAAATGCCTCAAGAAGGTTATTTGAATGGTTTTTTGAGTGGAAGGGCGGTTCTGCTGGAAACGAAAACGGGGGGGCAACTTTGGCCGACAGGCGGGGGAAGCAAGAGTATTAAGGTCGGTTTTGAAGTTGAGAATCGCGGTAAGGATATTGCAGTTAAGAGACTTGCGATGGCGTTTGCATATTGTACGGTCAGGTATTTATATGATTGTCCGGAGAGTGAATTTAAGATATTCGAGGACAGGAGCGGGATACAGTGGCAGAAGTGGGAGGGGAAGGATTGATAGTTTTGAATTTTGAGTTTTGAGTTAGAGGTAAGCAGGGAAGAGGTGAAGGGAATATCGAATATCGAATGTTGAATTGAGTTTAGCGGATAGCGTTTAGCATATAGCGTATGGCGTGCAGCGTATAGATTGCTGGTGGCGCAAGCCCTGGAGGGAATATCGAATACCGAACAAGGAATGATGAATAATGAAGTTGATTCCGCAATCCTTCGGTTTCACTCAGGATAAACTCGTGCGGAATGACAGGAGAGGATGACCGCAGGGAATAACGAATATCGAATGTCGAATTGAAAAGTGGATGGCAGATAGGGCCGAGAGTAAATAGCTTGACAGGGAGAGGGAATTTGGCTAATGTTGTAATCGAAAAATGCAGCCGGCGGGGGGTGTGACGGCTTTGTTTGACAGTAACGGGAAAAATGAAGAAGTTCTCTGGAGGTTTGTAATGATTAAAATTCTCATCACAGACAAACTTGCACAGGAAGGAATCGACCTTTTAAATTCGATGGACGCCGTAGAAGCGGTTGTTAAAACCGGTATAAGTGAAGATGAATTAGCCGGGATTATTGGCGAATATGACGGGCTGATAATTAGAAGCGGGACAAAAGTTACTGCAAAGGTCCTGGCAGAGCCGGGCAAGCTAAAAGGCATTGCGAGGGCGGGCGTTGGCGTGGACAATATTGATATTGCCGAGGCGACCAGACGTGGAATCCTTGTTATGAATACGCCGGGCGGCAATACGCTAAGTGCGGCGGAACATACGATGGCTTTGATGCTCTCGATGAGCCGTAACGTCGTACCGGCGTGCAACAGTTTGAAAGGCGGCGCGTGGGACAGGAAAAAGTATATGGGCAATCAGCTCAACGGCAAAGTGCTGGGCGTGATAGGATTAGGCAGGATAGGTATGGCTGTTGCAAAAATGGCGGCAGGTTTCAATATGAAAATCCTCGGCTATGACCTGCTTACGGTCCCTTCCGATGCGGAAAAAGTCGGGATTGAAATTACCGATGGGCTGGAGAGAATCTTCAGGGAAGCAGATTATATCAGCGTGCACGTCCCGCGAAATGAACAGACATTGAATATGATTGGCGCTGAAGAGATAAAAAAGATGAAGCCGACCGTGCGATTAATCAACTGCGCCCGCGGCGGGATTATCAATGAGGATGCGGTCTATGAGGCATTGGCCGAGAAACGCATCGCTGGTGCGGCACTTGATGTTTATCCGAAAGAGCCGCCTGAAAATAAGCGGTTTACCGAGTTTGAGAATTGTCTTGTTACGCCACATCTGGGCGCCAGCACGAGGGAGGCCCAGATTGAGGTAGCGGTTGAAGCGGCACAGATTCTTGTCGATGCAATCAAAGGCGGGGCGGTGAAGAATGCACTTAACGCGCCATCGATGGCGGGTGCGGTGCCTGTGATAGTGAAGCAGTATTCGAGACTGGCCGAGCGAATCGGCAAGCTTTTGAGTAATATCGCACCCGGGCATATCAAGGGTGTTGAGGTGCAGTATCGAGGCACAATTGCCGAGATGGACGTGGGCTCTGTTACTCTTAATTTTGCGGTGGGTCTGCTGCAAAAGCATTTTGAGATGACGCTGAATATGGTCAATACTCCGGTTCTGGCAAAAGAACGAGGTATAAGCATCGACGAGACGAAAAATGTCGAAGCTAAAGACGTTGCGTCGAGTTTCAGTGCCAAAGTGGTTACCAATAAGGTAAAGCGGACGGTGACGGGTACAGTGTTTGGCGGGACGCTGCTGCGGATAATTGAGATTGACGGATTTAATATCGAGATGACGCCGCAGGGTTCGGTCCTTGTTATCTTTAACGATGACAAGCCGGGCGTTATCGGCGACGTCGGGACTATCTGCGGCAAACACAATATCAATATCGCTACGATGGGAGTGGGACAGAAGCTCGAGCAGCAGCAGGCTATTCTCGCCGTTAGTCTCAATAAAGAGCCCGGTGTGGAAATCGTTGAGGAGCTTGGCGACCTTGATTTTGTCAATGAGATTTATGTTTGTAAGCTGGACTAGTTCGTCGAGGCAATATATGTTTGGAGTTTTTTATGGCGGCAAGAAAGGACCGGTCGGCAGGCCAGTTGAAATTTGAGTTTAAAAAGTCGCGGACTAAAAAAACCAGGGCAAAAAGAACGAAACAGAAGCCAACCCGAAAAACAAAACAAAAAAGGCGGTCAAAAGTTTCCGCTGTAAAGAAGAAAACCGGGACAGCGAGCAAAAGGAAAAAAGGCCCAGACAAACGCAGGGTTGCAGTTGCCGCCACAGCCGAGTCGATGGCCGCCCAGCAGCGTGATATAAGTATTAGTGAGTTTTTTGCCAAAAACAGGCATCTGCTTGGCTTTGATAATCCACGAAAGGCGCTTCTTACGGCGGTTAAAGAGGCGGTTGATAACTCGCTCGACGCCTGTGAAGAGGCACGTATTTTTCCCGATTTGACAATCAGTATCAAAGCTGTCGGCGATAATAAGTTCGTATTGGCAGTGAAGGATAACGGCCCTGGGATAGTGAAGCAGCAGATACCGAATATTTTTGCGAAACTGCTTTACGGCAGTAAGTTCCACAGTCTGAAAATGAGCCGGGGCCAGCAGGGCATTGGCATATCCGCTGCGGGGATGTATGGGCTGATAACCACGGGTGAGCCGGTACAGATTGTCTCGCGAACAAATCCTGAAAAAAAGGCGCTTCATTATCATGTGCAGATTGATACAGCCAAAAATAAACCTCAAATTATACTGGATGAGGAATGTGATTTTGACCTTGAGACGGGCACAAGTGTCTCTATAACCCTTGTAGGGAAATACCAAAGAGGACGTCAATCGGTCGATGAGTATATAGCCCAGACAGCGATGGCTAATCCTCATGCATCGATTTATTACGATGCTCCCGATGGCAAGAGCTATGAGTATCGAAGGCAGAGTAAAGAATTGCCGTTTGCACCGAGACAAATCAAGCCGCACCCATACGGCGTGGAGCTTGGGTTGCTGTTCAAAATGGCACGGGACAGTTCTTCCAGGCAGCTTTCAGCATTTTTGCAAGATGAATTTTCACGGGTCAGTCTGCGAGTTGCCAATCAGATTTGTGAGAAAGCAAAACTTCGCAAAACACTGAGGACTTCCAAAATGACGCTCAAGCAGGCCGAAGCACTTCATTCGGCGATAAATGAGACCAGGATTATGGCGCCATCGACCGATTGCATCGGCCCGATTGGGGCCGAGCAGTTGGAGAAGGGGCTGAGGGCGGTGGTAGAAGCTGATTTTTATGCGGCATCCTCGCGCTGTCCGGCTGTTTATCGCGGCAATCCTTTTCTTATTGAAGCGGCGCTGGCATACGGTGTTAAAAATAGCGGCAACACCGACCCTGACAAAGAGCCGCTGATGCGGCTTATACGCATTGCAAATCGTGTGCCTTTGTTGTATCAGCAGTCGGACTGTGCGATATATAAATCTGTGCTGGATATCAACTGGCGAAATTACGCTTTAAGCCAGAACAGAGGAGCTTTGCCGAGCGGGCCGGTTGTGCTGATGGTGCACATCGCTTCGGTATGGGTGCCTTTTACATCCGAAAGTAAAGAAGCTATAGCTCACTATCCGGAAATTATCAAAGAGATACACCTGGCAGTCCAGGACTGCGGCAGAAAACTCGGTATGTATCTGCGAAGAAAAAAACGCATCCAGCAGGAATTGGCCAAGCGCAGCTATATTGAGACCTATTTGCCTTACATCGGAGAAGCGCTTCAGGATATTTTGGCACTGAAACAAAAACAGGTCAATACGGTCATCGGCAAACTCGAAAAAGTTTTGGAGAAATCCAGAAAGATATAAGAAATCATATGTCAGAGCAATTGATAATAACAATCAGCGGGATGAGAGGTATCGTCGGGGAAAATCTTAACTCTGCTGTTGCCGCAGAGTATGGTTGCGCTTTTGGCACATATCTTAAAAGAAGATTCGACGAGAAGGGCGGTGGCATTTCGGTTTGTATCGGACGGGATACCCGGCCGAGCGGTCAGATGCTGCAGTCGGCCGTGATGGCGGGATTGTCCTCTGTGGGAATTGACATGATAGATTTGGGAGTGGTAACTACGCCCGGCGTCAGCATAATGGTAAGGCAGCTCGGATGCAGCGGCGGAGTCATTATAACCGCTTCGCACAATCCGATTCAATACAACGGTATTAAGCTGTTTCTGCACAGTGGAGTTGCCCCGCCGCCTGAGACGGCAGGACAAATCAGGCGGCACTTTTTCAATAAAGAATTTTCTCTTGTAAATTCTCGTGATTGTGGCAAAGTTACTAAAAATGAGAAAACCGATAAAACTCACATCGCAAAGGTCCTGGCAATTGTTGACAAAGAGACAATCGCAGCGAAAAAGTTCAAAGTTGTTCTCGACAGCATCAACGGGGCAGGGGGGCGGGTTACCAAAAAATTATTAGTCGAGCTTGGCTGTGATGTTTCAGCAATAAACGAAGAGCCAACGGGATTGTTTGTTCATAAGCCTGAGCCGACCGCTGCAAATTTAACCGGCCTTTGTCAGGCGGTAAAACAGAAACAGTGCCAAATCGGCTTTGGGCAGGACCCTGATGCCGACCGATTGGCAATTGTTGATGAAAAAGGGCGTTACATCGGTGAAGAATACAGTCTCGCTCTGGCAGCCAAGTACATTTTCAGCAAACAGAACGGTGAAGCGGCGACAAATCTTTCAACATCGAGAATGATTGATGATATAGCGGCAAAGACCGGCAATGGTGTTTTCAGGACGGCTGTGGGCGAGGCCAATGTTGTGGCGGCGATGCTCAAACATAATTGCATCATCGGCGGTGAAGGTAACGGAGGCGTGATTGATTTGCGGGTAGGGCCGGTCCGTGACAGTCTGGTAGGTATTTCTCTTGTGCTTCAATTGATGGCTGAAACGGGGAAAACTGTAAGTCAGTTAGTCGGCGAAATCGGCGGCTATTATATGAGTAAACGTAAATTCGTAGCAGACGAAGTAGGCGCCCGTCAAATCCTCAATTCGGCAAAAAAGTTTTTTTCTGATGCGAAGCTTGATACAACCGACGGCTGTAGATTTGATTTCGACGATGGCTGGCTGCATCTGAGGAGCAGTAATACCGAGCCGGTGATGAGACTCATAGTCGAAGCCGAAGATAAGCAAACCGCTCAAAAATATATCGATGCGGTTTTGAACATCCGCAAAGAAATACTCGGCTGATTTGCAGATGCGAAATGGCAAACAACAAATCGCTTGCAGGCAAATAAAATCTGTAACGTATCTTGCGATTGCAGCGAATACTCTTCTTTTTATTATCAAGCTTGTGGTCGGTTTTTTTACCGGCTCGATAGCCTTGATAGCGGATAGCTTTCACTCGCTTTCCGATATGACCACTGACTTAGCTGTGCTCTTGGGCGTTTATATTGGTTCTAAGGAGCCGGACCGATGTCACCCTTACGGTCATGGCCGGGCCGAGACATTCTCAGCTGCTTTTATCGCTCTGATTTTGGTTTTTGTCGGCTCTGGTTTTCTTTATTACGCCGCTGTCGATATTGCAAAAGGCAATGTTATAACCGCTCATATAAGTGTGCTGATAGTTGCAATAGTTTCTATCATTGCCAAAGAGCTGCTTTACAGGGCAACTAAAGGAGCGGCCATCGAGTCCCACAGCAGTGCTCTTTATGCCAATGCCTGGCACCACCGCAGCGATGCATTAAGCTCCGTAGCGGTTGTTGCAGGTTTTGTGTCACTTCGGTTTGGCTTTAAATACGGCGACCAGATAGCTGCCGTTGCGGTCGGCCTGATGGTAATCCTGGTGGGAGTGAAGGTTGTCGGGGACTGTTTGGGTGAGCTTGCCGAAAGAGCTGTTGATGCGGAAACGATTGAACAAATACAGCATATAATCAACAGCAATTCATCAATACGTCATTGGCACAAGCTGCGAACGCGTATGGTCGGCAGGGAGGTATTCCTCGACCTGCACATCCTTGTTGACCCTGACTTGAACATATCAGCAGCTCATGAGATAGCCGAAAGTCTGGAAACTTCGCTGCACGGGCAGATAGTCCGTCCGGTCAATATCACCGTTCACGTCGAGCCGGACATAGCAGAGCTTAGAAAATAGCTCTTATAGAATTGCTAATAATAACCATGCCTTTGAGAAAATTTGAGGGGTAAAAGATTGTCTTTTCTATGGCGATTTAGGCAAAAGGTTTGAAATGGTATTCCCTTAGGGTATAATGAGAATACCGCCTTTGTGTTGGGGTGGTTTTATTATTGGTTTCGAGAGTGTAATTGTTGTTATGGGTCTTGATAAGTTCTTCAATCCGGAATCTGTTGCGATTGTCGGCGCTTCCCAGAATAAGGGTAAGGTTGGGCACGAGATACTGACAAACCTGATAAACGGCGGATATAAAGGTAAAATATACCCCGTCAATCCTAAAGCCGAAACGATAGAGGGGCTTAAGTGTTATCCCGACCTTGAATCTATCGGAGAGGTTTGTGAGCTTGTTGTTATCGTTGTTCCGGCCAAGCTTGTTCCTGCAATAATGAAACAATGTGCAAAAACCGGGGCAAAATCGGTAATTATTATCACCGCCGGTTTTAAGGAAATTGGTGAAGAGGGAAAATCGCTTGAAAAAGAAATTATTCAGATTGCCGTACAAGGCGGAGTCAGGGTCATCGGACCTAACTGTCTTGGGGTGATAGTCCCTGCAAAAAAACTTAATGCCAGCTTCGGCGGTGAGTTGCCGGCAGCAGGGACAATAGGATATCTTTCACAATCAGGCGCTCTTCTTGCCGCAATACTTGATATGGCTAATGCAAACGGCATTGGTTTTAGCAAGCTTGTTAGTATAGGCAACAAGGCGGATATTGATGAGTTAGACATCATAAGAGCGCTTGGCAGCGACCCGGACACAAAAGTTATCACCGGTTATCTTGAAAGTATTACTGACGGTGCCGCCTTTGTGAGAGAGGCAGAGCAAATTTCGCACACCAAACCTATCCTGCTGATGAAATCGGGAGGTACATCTGCCGGTGCCCAGGCCGCCTCCTCACATACCGGAAGTCTTGCAGGCGGCGAAACAGCCTATGAGGCCGTGTTTGAGAGGGCGGGAATAGTCCGGTGTGATTCGATTAAACATCAGTTTGATTATGCTCGTGCCTTTGCCAATCAGCCGCTTCCTGCAGGTACGGCTGTTGCGGTTATCACCAATGCGGGAGGACCCGGAATTATGGCTGCCGACGCAATCGAACGGGCCGGCCTTACATTTGCAGAATTAACGGATGAGACAATAAAAAAATTGTCTGAAAAACTACCGCCCCCTGCAAATCTTTATAATCCTATAGATGTTTTAGGGGATGCACTTGCCGACCGCTATGAATTTGCTCTCGGTACTGTTATCGATGATACAAATGTCGATGTGGTTTTAATACTGCTGACGCCACAGGCGATGACTAAATCGGCAGCTACAGCCGAAGCAATTGTCAGGATCGCCCGGCAAAAACCACAAAAACCAATTCTTGCCTGTTTTATGGGGGCAGGCAAAGTCGAAAAAGGTATAAATATCCTGCAAGAGGGTAAAATTCCTCAATATGACTCTCCGGAGGCCGCTGTTGTGACGGTAAAAGTTATGGCTGATTACGTCAGATGGCTTAGCCGGCCCAAAAGAGTTG
>CAZMCN010000083.1:0-8700 GCA_964564845.1 uncultured Pirellulales bacterium
ACACGCCCTTTAGGCAGGTAAGTATTTTTTTGCAATAACGAAAAAGAAGGCGCGTGGTTCGCTGTCGCGTATCCTTAGCGAAGCAGGGGGAGGGAGGGAAAACGGCAAAGCCGTGGCTTTGGGGCCCGGCTTCGCCAGAGGCTTCGCCGCGACAAGCAGGGTTTGCAAGGGGGGGAAATATAAAAGATAAGACAGCGAGCATCGCGAGTAGGCAAGTGAGAAGGAAAGCTCCAATAAGGCCAGAGCTTATTTTTTTATTTATTATTGCGAGTAGCTGTCGTAGGCCGGAATGAGGGCGCAGACCCCTTCACTTCGACTACGCTCAGGATAGACCCTTCGACAAGCTCAGGGCAGGGGGGAATGGCTGGGAAATTAGGGGATTTGGAAAAAAAAGTGAAAAAGTTGCAAATAATGTATCTACTTTTCGGCCTTTAGAATCGCTTACATTTACAGAGATAGTTAAGAATATAAGGAAAAGGCGATTTAAGAGACTTATTTGACGGGAGTCTGTGGGAGGCCTAAAGGAAGGAAGGTAATATTGCTATGCGCCTCCGGGATTTTAATTCGTGGCCTGTGGCTCGCTGACAGGGCTTATTGAATTGTTTTGCAGGATGTAGTAATTTTTAATGGGTGCAATTATAGTCATCACCCTCCTCCGAAGCCAGTCGGGAAAGTTTACCGGCTGGCTTTTTTTTAAGGGGATTCGTTGCTCGTATTGCGCAGTGGTGGCGGAGGCCGGAATGAGGGGCATACAGTATTACGCAGGAGTGAAACGGCCCTTCGACTTCGCTCCCGTCTTCGCTGCACTACGCCGCGGCAGGCAGGGGCAGGTCAAAAGGGAAAAGGGTTGAGATTGCCGCGGCCTGCTTTGCAGGCCTCGCAATTGTAAATGTTACGTAATTGGTGTCCGGCTTTGCCAGAAATTTGGCCGCGACAAGCGGGACTTACGCACGAGCAAAAAGAGGGCAGGCATTGACGATTTACTATTGCTTGAGGCGGCAGCGGCCTAATTGGTGCGAGACTTATAACGATGGCGGTAGATTTTTCTATGGTGCTGCTTAGGATATATCGAAGATTTCGGTCAGCTTTGTTATTTTGAAAATTTCGTAAATCTTTGTGTTTATGTTGCGAAGCTGTAACTGGCCGCTGCGTTCGCAAATATTTTTGTGGACTTTAACTAAAAGTCCCAAGACGGCAGATGACAAGAACTGGACATTTGCAAAATCCAAAACCAGTTTTTCCCTTCTGGCCTGCTCGACGACAGACATAAGAGCTTCCTGGAGTTCCTGAATATCCTGTGCATCAAGTAGTTTGTCGTCCATAAGAGTAACAGTAGTTACATCCGGACTATGCTCGACAAATATTCTTTCTTCTGTCGGCTCCATAACAATCTCCAACATTATTATTTGTCTGGTTATTGGGTTTACCTGCCATCTAAATAATCTATTTGCCCGGCGGATGCAAGTATTAGTTATTTTTTTCACTGTGTATTTTGTTTGATTGTGCGGGAAACGTGTTTTGCAGGCATAAAAGGTGCATTTCGGCAGTTTGTCCCCAAGGTGGTGTGTATGGAAATTTTATGGTTGACATTGGCAGCAATCGCGGAATATAATGCCAAATTCGGTTGAGCAGGAGTTGACGCTGTTTTGGCGATGAGTAAAGGGATTTAATATTTAACCGGTACATTAAAAGAAAGTGATAGAAAAAGGAGACGGATATGGCATTGGACATAACAATTATTAAGAAAGAGAATTATACTTATTTGGTCGAGTTAAAAGGCTCCATCGATAGCGACACTCATGACAAGCTGGAGAAAGAGATTAAGGAAATTATCGATGATAATATAAAAGCTGTAGTATTTGATATGGCCAGGGTTGACTATGTCAGCAGTATGGGCCTTGGTGTTGTAGTCTGGGTGAAGAAGACTTTAGAGAGGCGAGATGCGATTTTTACTATGATAAACCTTCAGCCTCAAATTAAGAAGCTCTTTGACCTGATGAAACTTGCGCCCAATATCAAGATACATGATATTCCCGCGGGGGACAAATATATCGACCAGATTATAAAAGAAGAGAGCGAAAAACAGGGTGAATAAGGCCGGCAGCACCTGTCTTGTGAGTGTGGTGACTTTTTTTATAGTCGCCTATCAGTGAGTATTGCGTTATCAGAGGTATATTTTAGTTTCCAATATACCTCTGTTTTTATTTAAGCAATTAGCTGTCTTTGTTAGAGTTTACTTTGCGATTTATCAGGGCGAAGACTGTGATGTCATCCTGGGGAGGGAGGGTTTGTCGAAAATCGGCGGCACCCTTTACAACTGAGTTTACAAGTTCCTGTGCCGAAGGGGCGGCTGATTCGGTCATTACTTTTGCCAGTCGTTCCATTTCGAACATTTCGCCGTCGGGAGAGCCGGCCTCGGTGATTCCATCTGTCACTATCAGCAGGCTGGTGTCAGGTTGAATTGTTTCAACGACCGCCTCAAATGTGCCTTCGAAGATTCCAAGCGGCGGATTAGTTGCCTCGCCTAATATGCGGGCTTGCTGCGAAGTGTGCATAATCAGCGGCAGGACGTGCCCGGCGTTAACGTATGACAGAGTATTTTCCGAAGAGTCAAACAAGCCGAAAAAGAAAGTTATGAACATATCATCCCTCAGATTTTCGCACAAGTGGTGGTTTACGCGTTCAGCTGCAGTAGAGAGGTCTGAACAGAAGGACATAGTGGTTCTCAAGGCGGCTTGTAAGTTGGACATTATCATAGCAGCAGGCAGGCCTTTTCCCGATACATCACCGACGGCAAATGCTATCTTTCCATTTTCCAAAGGCCAGACATCGTAATAATCACCGCCGACCCACATAGCGGGCTCGTAACAGACTGCTATGTCAACTTCGAAACGGTGCTCCAGTTCCTTTGGAATCAGTTTGTCCTGGATGTCGTGAGCAAGGGCCAGTTGTCGGTCCAGTATTCTTCTTTCTGCCTTTGCTTCAGAAAAGACGAGACTTTTTTGTGCGAAGTTGATTTGGCGTGCCACTGCTTCAACAAAGTCGAACATTTCCTTCGGCGATTTATCCTCAAGTATATCCATGTATATGGCATCAACGGTTCCATCGAAGTCGTTTATGGGGGCAGAATAAACGATGTGCGGAGTGGCCGTGTCAACAATTGTCAAGACCAATTGTTTTTCAGAAGACGGCCCGCTTCTTGCCATTACCGGCGTACGTGTTGAACGAACTGCATCAAGTACTCGCTTGGAAAGATGGATATTGGAAGTCTGTGAATCGTCAGCTTTTTCAGCGTGCCTTCCAAAATGACACGCAAGAATCTGGGGTGACTTTTGCTGCTGGTCGGAACTGGGGGACAATCTCACAAATGCCACAAGGGCATCGAGCATTTTAGCTAATTGGTAAGATGCTTCAGTGTACAGTTCTGCAGGGTTGTGCAATTCAAGCAAACGGCTGGTAATTTCATTGAGACGTCGAATGAGCGCAGCGGACAAGATGCCGTCCCTGTCGGCTTTGAATGCGACAACTTCTTCCTCTAATCCCTTGTCAATGACTGAAACCGTAGTTTGAATCGAAGATTCCTGAACTACCTGTTGTTCCAATTCCTGTGATAGAGAGAGAGTGAAAGGGCGGATACTAATTTTCTGGTTTGGCAGCGCTGCCTGTGCTTTAATTCGTTGACCTTCGATTAAGACGCCGTTCTGGCTTCCGAGGTCTTCGATAATCCAACGGCCAAAGGGGTCCTGGTAAATCCTGGCGTGAATTCGTGATATACTGTTATGTTCGAGTGGGATATCACAATTCGGGTCACGTCCGAGGGTTGCGCCTTTTGGGTCGAGCAATACCTCTCTGGTTCCTGACGGTCCGGATATAATCAAGTTTGTTGTTGCCATAACGTATTCCTTCGATTCAGCGGCTGCATTTACAGATATTTGCCGGATAAGGCCTATTGGCCCACAATAGCCGGCAAAGCTACTTCTGATAGTATATTACACATTTTGTGGGGCGTTGGCAAGTATGTTTGCTGGTAATGTCAGTGGTAGTTTTTAAGCCGGAACAGCCCATAAAAACGTTATTATTAATAGTGATATCTGCGAGAGAATACTCTTTTTTGGGTTTTTTCCTTTACTTTTACGTTATTTTTTTGCATACTAAAGGTTGCGCTATTACCGCTTGGCCATTTGTATCAGGCGATATTATCGGGTTTTTTGTGGTTTTTGAAGAGCCAGTTGTTATCCTGCAACTTTTTTTGTCTTCATAGGAGGATTTTTTGGGCTTGTTCGGAGTTTTTTCTGCCCAATGGACGGGGTGGTATTTATAGGCCAATTTATAGGAGATTAGTATGGATTGTCCCACAAGGATGATGTGCTTTGTTTTACTGTTTTTAGGCTTTTTTGTATGTGGTGGGGTGATGGCCGATGGTACGGTTGACGGCAAGAGGGAGGTCCAACTTAAGCAGGAGGAGAAGGCCAGGGTTGCAGAAGAAATCAAGGCCGAACAGGAAGCTGCAGCAAGGGCCAAACGAGAAGCTGGACTAGAGCAGTTGAAGTTGCCGGAGGATACAAGCACTCGTTTTTCCGTAAGGCAGTTACGCATCAGCGGCAATACCCTTATATCCACAGATGAATTTTTTAAGAATATGCCTTTGGTGTATAACGCTTCGGACAAATCAATGGAGCAGGCCGATGCCGGAGACCTTTATGACTTTAGAGTTATCCATCTTATAATTCAGGAGCCAGGTGAGCCTCGTGAGGTCTCTAGAAGGACTATGCAGGGCTTTACCCAGTACATACTCTCGGTTTACCAGAGTCATGATTACGCGGGTATATATATATACATACCGGCCCAGGTGGTTAAGGATGGAATGGAATTGCAGGACGGTGTCCTGCCTTTAGAAATTGTCGAGGGCAAAATATCTGAAATCACAACGACTGCATACAATATTAATCGCGAGAAAGTGGAAAAAGGCATTCTCCGCAGTTCTCTTATTGAGGCCTGGTCACCGGTAGAAGTCGGGGGGGTAGTGAATAAGAAGAAGCTGGATGATTTTGTCAACCGGCTCAACCTTAATCCTGACAGGTATGTTTCTGCGGTCATATCGCGGGGGTCCGAACCGGACTCGCTTGCGTTGGGATATGATGTTTACGAGGCAGAGCCCTGGCATTATTACATTCAGTTGGATAATTCCGGTGCCAAGGAAAGGCAGTGGGCTCCGAGGTTCGGAGTCGTTAATACCAATATTACAGGTAGAGACGATAGAATTACAGCCGTATATCAGGGGGCATTTGGTTCAATTAAGGAAAATTACTCTGTGTTCGGCAGTTATGATTTTCCAGTATTCACGCCTCGGTTGCGTTTTAACCTCTATGGCGGGATCAGCGAATTTGCTATAAGCGGGGGTGGTGGTATAGATTTCCTCGGTAAAGGTTCCTTCTATGGCGGCGTATTGCGTTTAAATGTTTTGCAGATGGATAGTTGGAGCATTGACTTGACGAATTCGCTAAGCCATGAAAGGAGCAAGGTTACTCCCTCGCTGTTCAAGACTTTGGAAACCGATATTGAGATGGACCTTTGGGGGATAGGCCTTGACGTGCGTCGTTCGACTGATATGTCAACGACCTCTTTTGGCTTTGGCCGTGTGCAAAGTGTGGACGCTTCCAGTGAAGAAGATTTTGTGAAGGCACGGGAGGGGACTAAGCCTCATTTTGCTATTTACACAGTTTCGGCTGCTCACTCTCAGTATCTGGACCCAAATAAGGTTCAGCGACTCAGCGGTTCTGTTCGATGGATAACATCTAATGAGAGACTGGCGCCTTCGAAGATGAGCACTTTTGGAGGGTTATACACTGTCAGGGGCTACGGAGAAGATGAAATTGTTGCCGACGGCGGCATATTTGTTTCCGCTCAATATGAGTTTGACCTGGTAAAACATAGTAAGTCCCGGGAGAGTAGCGAAACTGAGAAGAAGGAGACAGACAAAGAAGGCTGGCTTAGAAAACTGACTCTGCTGGGCTTTACTGATTTTGCCCGGGCTATAACTAAAGACCCTGTAGCCGGCGAAGAGAAAATTCAAGAACTTTGCTCGGTAGGTATAGGTACGGCTGTTACGCTCGGAGATAATTTGGATGCGGGTATATATTACGGCTATCCCCTGATGGAAACTCCTGATACAAGGCAAAGGCAGGGACGATGGAGCTTCAGCTTCATACTGCGATGGTAGGTGTTTTGCAGGAAAGCCGTAGTTGAGATAGATGCGATTGTGGTTACTCCTTTGTAGGGAGGAAAAAGACATGAGATTCGTAAGAAACTTTTCGAAAAGATATTATTTTAGACATATCTTCATATACTTTTTGGCGTGTTGGTTGTTTTTCAGTACGTCAATTTCGGTTGTGCTGGCCGGCCCGGAAGGCGCCCAGGTTGTGAACGGCCAGGTTTCCTTCCAGCAAAGCGGTTACAATACCACTATAACTGCTTCCGACCAGTCAATCATCAACTATACCCGTTTTGACATTACTCAGCCCGAAATTGTCCAGTTTATCCAGCCCGGCAGTAATGCCTCCGTGTTAAACAGGATACTTTCGGCAAATCCGACAATGATTAATGGTACTCTTCTGGCTAACGGCAGGGTGTTCTTTATTAATCCTGCCGGTGTTATGATAGGCGGTTCAGCGAGGATTAATGTCAACCAGTTAGTTGCTTCCGGGCTTAATATGTCGGACTCGAGCTTTCTAAATGGTCAGTATGAATTTGCCGGAGGTAATGGGGCAGTCGTCAACAACGGTGATATTGCTGCCCAGAGGGTTTATCTTGTCGGGAAACAGGTTACTAACGCGGGCAGTATAAAATGTCCGGATGGATATGTTGTAATGGCTGCCGGCGACAGGGTTTTTTTTGGTCAGCCCGGCAGCAATATTATTGTTGAAGTAGGCTCGGTTGAACCTTTGGAGCAGACAAACACTCAACTATCAGCCGAAGTTATTAATGAAGGAGTGGTGGATGCGGCAGGCGGGACAATAATTCTTGCAGTTGCCGGTGATGCACTGTCGAGGCCTATGATGTCGAACGTCGGCTCGTTATCCACCTCGGTTGCGGAAGGGGATGCCGGTAATATCAGCCTGCAGGCCGATGGCGGCCAGATTGATAACACCGGTACCATCACCGCAAAAAGCGATTCAGGCGCTGGCGGTAATGTTACAGCTAATGCCGCTGAAATCGTCAACTCCGGAACTGTGGATGTCTCAGGCTCGTGGGGTGGTACGGTTGTCCTTGAAGGAACCGGCCGCGTTGGTCAGTTCGGTAGTGTGAATGCTGATGGAATAGAAGGAGATGGCGGCAAGGTTAGTCTGACCGCCGGTGCTTTCGTTTTTCTTGAGACTGAGAGTGTGACCACGGCGAATGCGGGAAGCAACGGCGATGGAGGAGAAGTTGTGGCATACTCACCGGGAGCAGCGATTTTTCAGTCCGGGTCGCAGCTTGAGGCAAGAGGCGGCAGCCAGTCAGGTAATGGTGGTTTCCTTGAGGTTTCCGGGCATGAGTACATCGAAATATCCGGACGAGTTGATACGACTGCAGAAAACGGCCAAACAGGTATGTTTCTTATAGACCCACGTGATATAAGGATAGTAGACGAAAAGGGGCCGACGGGAAATGTTAGTTCGGGATTAGGTTGGGAGGATTGGGATAGTATCACTGGTACACTGTCTTCTTCCGGCAACAACTCAAAGATACGGCTATCGGTAGTGGAATATGCTCTTTACACTTCTGATGTAACAATAACTACCTCTCTCGAGGGTGAGCCCGGTGACAGCGACAATGATATAGGAAATATTGTCTTTGATGCAGGCAGAGATCTGCTAAGTCACGTTGACTGGACCAATACTACGGCCGGAGACTATAGCCACTGGAAAACTGTTTTTGGTGATGACTTACCGGAGTTCACATCCACAAACAACTCACTGACGCTAATTGCCAACAATAATATTATTTTCAACGCAGGTAGTGGAATTTATTTTCAAGGAAGCGGAAGTGTAACGCTGAAAGCTGTCAACAACGTGACGATTGGTGCTGACATTGATTTGAATGGTGGTAGTTTTACCTCGATGAACATTCCGCAGGGGCCTGGTGATACACGGGACCCAGTTACTGATTTCGAGTACATCTTTGACAGTCTGGCCGGCATAATCACAACATCCGGAGGCAATATTGATATCAGCCATACGGGTGCAGTCACTATTGGCAAGGCGCTTGATGCTACCGGCGGCGGAGGAACCGGTTCAGTTGGGATTAACGGCTCTTCTATAACGATCCTCGACAATATTTTTGCCGGTGGAAACATAACATTTTATAACGCAGTTACCGCTGCGGCTACTAATCCCCTTCAGATGTTTGATGCCACCGGTACTTTGACGGCTATGGGGGATATCACAAAGACTACAGCCGGGACACTGACGCTTGGCAGCGGCAGTGGAGTATTGCATCTGGGTCACAATGTCAGAGGTACCGATGTGGCGGGCAGCAGTATAACATTTAATTGTGATGTATTTGCCGATGGTACCGGCGCAAACAGTAACCAGTTGTTTGATGCTACCGGTACTTTGACGGCTATGGGGGATATCACAAAGACTACAGCCGGGACACTAACGTTGGGCAGCGGCAGTGGAGTATTGCATCTGGGTCACAATGTCAGAGGTACCGATGTGG
>CAZMCN010000083.1:8800-9346 GCA_964564845.1 uncultured Pirellulales bacterium
ATGGTACCGGCGCAAACAGTAACCAGTTGTTTGATGCTACCGGTACTTTGACGGCAAACGGTAAAATTGAGAAGACAACTTCAGGTAACCTCACTCTTGGTGGCGAGCTTGGTATAGGACTCGATGGTGTAGATAGTATCACTGGTGATTCCGTGACGGTTGCCGATGGTGCCTTGACTATAGAAGATGTGGTAGATGCGGCGGGTAACCTCACCGTTTCCGGTCAAATTTGGTTCAAAGGCGATAGCGGTACTAATTATGTGGCTGGCGACATCACAGGCAATGGCGTGAAGCTATCGGCATCTCCTGTGGATATTATTCTTGACGGTGCGGCCAGCCAGTTGATAGATGCCGGAGACGGTGTCCTGTGGGCCAACGGTACGCTTACCAAGACCAACTCCGGCAGTTTGACGTTAAGCTCGGCCTACGCCGGCGTCGGCTCCGCGGTCGTTCTTGACGGTGCGGTTGAGGTTCAGACCTCGGGCGGTGATCTTATTATAACCGATTCGGTCGATGCGGCAGAGCTTCTAAAGGCTGCCGGCTCGG
>CAZMCN010000084.1:0-9206 GCA_964564845.1 uncultured Pirellulales bacterium
TTTGAAAATGGTTATTACTTCGGCGGCGAAATGGACAATGCAATGGTATTCAACAGAGCACTCACGGCAGAAGAAATAGAATTTTTGTATAACGAAGGATATGGAATAGAAATCCTGCCCGATGGCTCATTAGACCCCAATGTTATTGGCAAATTAACCACCCAAATGCAGGCAAAAAGCACCTACACATCTGCCGGCTGGGACTTTGTCACTGAATCATCCAACGGAACCGAAGAAATCTGGCGCCTCTGTGAAGACGGTGTTAGTTACCCGAAGTTATCGTGGGAGTTTCCCACTGGAGATTTTGTGTGCGCTGACGGAGTGGACCTGGCAGACTTCGCATTTTTCGCCGATTACTGGCAGGTTACCAATTGCGGCAGTTCAAACGACTGCAACGGTGTTGACCTTGATTTTTCCGATACAGTAGAACCAGCCGACTTAAAAATCTTCTGCGACCGCTGGCTCACAGGCCTTTAACACCCGTCAAACAATTTCCCCAAAAATAAAAATCTCATCCCGACCTGCCTGCACTGCCTGCACTGAGCTTGTCGAAGGGTGTATCATCGAAGGGTCGGGATTCCACAACTCAAAAATAAAAGAAAAGAGGCAATATCTGCCGGCCTGCTCGCCGGCCCCATCGGTATCATTCCAGCCGTATTTTTATTCCTCGCAATGGTCGGCCACTACAAAATCGTTTTGGAAGAATCAATCCCAATCGTCACCGTCATTCAAAAACCCGCAGTTACGATTTCGTTGATAGCATTCCAGATTATTCTTTTCGGAACACTCGTCGAAAACGGTACCGGCCTGATTCACGCCGTCAACGAACGCATACAATCTGCACTCCATTCAAAGAAAAAAAAGCTGCCAACCTGCTTGAGACCTTTAATAGCAGTTGCATTGCTCATAATTGCTGTCTGCATTTCGACATTAGGCCTGAAAACCCTCATCAACAAAGGATACGGCGCTGCAAGCTGGGGGGTTCTATTCGTCTATCTAATCCCCCTGACAACTATCGGCCTTTACAAAATCATCAAAAAATCAAAATAAACACTACTCAAGCTAAAAATCCTTTTAACTGACTTACATTAACCAGCTAAACACGATTCACGAGCTCCGCTATAAATCAGCGTAACGTCGTTAATGTTCTGAGATTACATCTTTTCCAATATCTGTTTCAATTCTTCTCTTGTTGCCGCTGATTTGGTCTCCAGCTTCTTTATCCTGTTGCTGGATTCTGATAATTGCTCTTCGAGCTCCTTCACCCTGCTTTCGAGTTTCTTTATATTCGCCTCAAAACCGGCTATCGCCTTATCCATCTCAGCTTTATATTTCTGCTGCTGTTTAACTATATCCGCCTTTTCCGCATTCAATTTTTCCCGCTGCGAGTTTAGAACGTCAATTTCCTCATTTTTCTCGCCGATTTGACTTGTTAAATCGGTTTTTGCCTTCTCGAGGGCGGCTTTTTCGTTTTCAAGCTCTTTTTTTGTCTCGGCAAGCTCCTGCCTGGCCTGCTCAAGCCGCTGCTGACATTCTGTCAGCTTTTCTTTTTGACAGCCGCCAAAAATTAACAGCCCCGCGATAATGAGTGATAACGTAAGCTCTTTCATAACCCAGCCTCCTTATAAAAACTTCAATCACCCTACAATTCCCGAAAATCAACGATGCACAGCCTTTTTAGCTCAACTACCGAATAATTATATCAGCCAGTCGCTTTTTTCGCAAATTATATATGCGCTTTTTTTGTTCCTCTAAATCCAACTGGCAATGAATATCGCAGCACTAACTCTGCGTTCATTCGGCCCAAACTTGCCCCCTCAACTGATTTCGTGTGTTTTTGCCCTTGATAATCCCAAAAATCCCGGCTACAATCAAGGAGACAGTTATGACAAGTAAAAAACGCTTTTTCGCCAATAGGCATAAGTTTTTGCAGTAGTTCTTTTGCGCCCGTAGCTCAGCCGGATAGAGCAACGGATTTCTAATCCGTAGGTCGCAGGTTCGAATCCTGCCGGGCGTGTTTAGCCGTTGATAGTCTAATTTGCAAAATCAACTATAGGACTACAAAATGAGTAAGAGAAATCCGACAAAAAAAGTACAGAAGACCCCGCTGGACAGCAAAAATGAAAAACTGGTAAATGTCCTTGAGGCGATGGAAGACAGGGTAAGTATAATTAGTAAGCAACACGTTATTCAGTACGCCAATACCGCTCTTGAAAAGGACTTTGGGCCCGCCACAGGCCGCAAGTGTTATGAATATTTCCGCAATAGAAAAACGGCCTGTCCGCAGTGCAAGGATAAGGATGTCTGGGCCGGAAAAACCGTACACAATGAGTGGTACTCTCCTAAGAACAAAAAAACGTATGAGTTTACTGACACTCCCTTAACAAATCCCGATGGCACCGTCTCAATGTTAAATATATTGCACGACATCACCGAGCACAAACGGACAGAGGAGGCGCTGCGGGAGAGTGAGCAGCGATATCGTAGCCTTGTTGAGAACCAGGGGGAGGGGATAGGTATCACTGATACTAAGGAAAACTTTGTTTTCGCCAATCCCGCAGCACACACTATTTTTGGGGTGCCGCCTGGCAGCTTAACTGGCAGAAACCTGCGAGAGTTTTTCGACGACGAAGGCTTCGCACTAATCTTAGAGCAGACAGAGATACGCCGGACAGGCAAGAAAAGCACTTACGAGGTCGAATTCAGCCGTGCTGACGGGGACAAACGCAACTTGCTCGTCACAGCCACACCAAAATTCGACAACGATGGACAGTTTACCGGCACTTTTGGGATATTCCGGGACATCACCGACCAAAAGAATACACAAGAAGAGCTTTTGTTTAAGACGGCGCTGCTGGAAGCCCAGTCCGAGACAACAATTGACGGAATTTTGGTTGTAGATGAGCAAGGAAAATCCATTTTATTCAATAAACGTTTCGGGCAGATGTGGAACATACCTCGGCAGATTTTAGATACAAAAGACGACAAAAAAATGCTGCAATATGTCTTAAACCAGTTAAAAAACCCTGACAAGTTCCTTGAAAAGGTAAGATATCTTTACAAACACAAAGACCAGATCAGCAGAGACGAGATTGAATTTAAGGACAGGAAGGTTTTTGACAGGTATTCCTCTGCCCTGATAGATTCAAACGGCACGTATCACGGCAGGATTTGGTATTTCCGCGATGTCACGCACCGCAAACGTGCAGAAGAAGCACTGCGCTGGCTTCTTCGTCGTAATGAATTAGTGCTTCAGACCTCAGTGGATGGATTCAGTGTAATCAACCTTGAGGGTAAAATTTTGGAGGTCAATCCTGCCCTTTGCGCTATGACCGGCTATTCAAAAGAAGAATTAGTTGGCATGAATATTAGAGAAATTGAGGCTGCAGAAACCCCTGAGGAAACAGCCGAACATATCGAGGCAATAACGAAACAGGGGTATGACCGTTTTGAAACGAAGCAACGCCGTAAAAACGGAAAGATTATCGACATGGAGGTCAGCACACAATTCTGTAAACTGGGGCAGGATAAATTCTTTTTTTCCTTCTGGCGAGATATCACCGAGCATAAACAGCTTGCGAACGAACTTAAACAGTACAAAGAACAAATCCTTAAGACTCAAAGGCACGCCTACATTGATTCGATGGGCGCCATAGTAGCACATCAGCTCAACCAACCGCTCACGGTGATTAATATGCTTCTTGGAGAAGCATTGGACGATTTGTCTAATGAACCTTCTGTTCCTGAAACTGTTTTAAGAAACCTTAGAGAAAGTATGGGGGAAGCAGAAAAAACCGCCTCGATAATCAGCGAATTCCGCCGGCGCATCAAAGAACAACCCAGGGATGAAATTGGACAGGCTGACGTAGCTGAAACCGCGACAAAAGTAACATCAGCACTGACAGATGATGCTGTTCGGGCGAACCTGCATATAACTGTCAATCCTTTAGGTGGATTACCAACGGCAAAATGTGCTGCAGCAGCTCTGGAACAAATATTCTTTATTATCATTCAAAATGCCATCGAAGCGGCCGATGGCGAAAAACGGCACAAGCTTACCATAAGTGCAAAAGCCCGCGATGGAAAAGTCGAACTGAAATTCTCCGACGACTGCTGCGGAATTGCACCGGAAAATCTCAAAAAAATCTTCGAGCCATTCTACACCACCAAATCAGATGGAGGAGGAATGGGATTGGGGCTTGAAATTGTGCGTCGCATTCTGATAACATGTGGCGGGGACATCCGCGTAGAAAGTAACATCGGCAGGGGAACAACATTTTATGTTGTATTATCCGCCGCTGATAGTATAAACTCATACCAATACAATGAAAAACAAAACTAAACAGCAAATCTTTTTTGTCGATGATGAGCCCGGAATACGCAGAGTTGCAATAGATGCCCTTGAAAAATTAGAATGTCAGGTTGTCTGTTTTGCCAATGCAGCGGATTGTCTCGAACAATTACCTCAAAAAGACTGTAACTTACTCATTACCGATGTCAGGATGCCGGGGATGGACGGCCTGACTCTGCTAAGCACCGCTAAACGTATCGCTCCCTGGGTACCGGTGATGGTCATAACCGGCTACGGGGATATCCCAATGGCTGTGAGGGCATTGAAGCTGGGAGCGGTGGACTTCATTGAAAAACCGCTGGTCAGAAAAACTTTTTTGGAAAAGGTAAAATCCGTCCTGGAGCAGAGCGGCTTTACCGATTCATCCGCACATCAGGCCTTGACAAAAACAGAGAAGAAAGTCTTAAAATTAATCCTTGACGGCAAAAATAATAGAGAAATAGCTAACATACGCAATAGTTCAACACGCACCATCGAAGTGCACCGTGCTAATATTATGCGTAAATTCCATACAAACAACATTATTGAACTGGTGAAAAAAGCCGCTCCTCTTGACTTTGACAACAAAAAATAAAACCACTCAAACAAGTCTTTTTTTCAAAAAAAGTTTGTAATCTCTTACTCCGCACCAATTTCCCCCTCAAGACCTTACAGAAGATAGTGTGTGGATACCCATAGTCGTTCTATTCTGCCGGTCTTTTTAGTCTAAGTATCAGCTTTTTTGTTTAACAAACTTGAGCAGGTTTTAGTTTCAAATCACTTCACATTGCCGACAGGAGTTCTGCCTGCTGCCCAGCGGACTAAACGATGTACAAAATACTCAATGCCTGAATTTTCGGTCTCAGGATGTGGGCTTATAACAACGACACGCCCTTTCCCATATTCTCCCGCCACCATAGCCGGTGCTCCCCGCATCACAGCTTCCAAGGCGCCGCCCGTGCTTGATTTGGTATTATTCTTCTCGGTCGTTCCGGTTGTGAAGGTTGCCAGGACTCTATAGTCGGCAAGGTCATCTCTTCGTGCCGGAGCGTAAAGCGCACCCTGACCATAACGAACAGCAACAGGCTCGGCAACATCATCGATTATTCGTCGCCCTTCCGCACTTAGCCGCATTGTTACAGGTCCGCCGCCGCGAGCCCAGTGTGCCCTCTCGATTACAATGGCATCGATAATATTTAACGACCAGGGATAATTGCTTGAAGCAAGGTAAGCTCCTGCACAAATACCGACGTATCCCCCTCCGTTCTTAACAAAGTCTCGAACATTCTCCCTGCCTTTTTCGCCGAGGGCTTTTGCCTGTCCGCTGCCGCTGCCGCCGGGATGGAGCACTACGTCGAAATTGCCCCCCTGGAGAATGCCGTTTTGGATATCATTGGGGGAAACTTTTTGAGGCTCAATATATTTGCATTCGCTCAAACATCGAAAGGCCCCTTTACCGCTGCCGCCGGGGCCGCTGTAAATTGCAACGCGAATTGGCTCGGAAGGAGCAGTCCGCCCAGGCACTATCTCCAAAAGATTTTCCTTCAGATTGCTGGCGGTAAATATATAGAATTTGCCGTCCCGCGCCGCGCAATCGGGACTGTAAACAATAATCGGCGTCCCCAGCGAATTAGCCGCATCTAAAAGTTCCTCTGCAGATGCAATCATTCCTTTGTAAACGGGTTTATCACCGGAAATGTCGTAAAGGTGCACGTTTTGAGCCCTGTCGTAAACCCCGATGCTAACCATCATAAAAAGGTTATTGCCATCAACAGCCAACGTTGTGCCATAAAAGTTGCCCTCAGGACCAACCCCATCGGGCTTAATATCTTCGATAATGTCTTTTCTGTCTAAAAACAGATTCGGCTCTCCGCTGTCAAGGTTTATACGAACCAAATCTCCGTCTGCATCATGGCCGTCAGCCGGGCCAACCGTCAGATGAAAATAGGCGTAGTTATCATCAATTGCAAAACCCGTTGCCCCAATGGGGTTTTGACAGGCAATAAGTTGCGGCTTTGCGGCACGACCGATTTTTTTGAATCCGGCCAACTTGACCAGGTCGTTCGGTTCGCCGGGAATCTCAGCGTTCAAATCAAAAGTATAGATGCCGTTGAGGGCCGCATCATCCTCGCCCCTGTATGTATCGATTAATATCACTAATTTATTGCGCTTTCTGTCAACTGCAAGGCCATACGCACCGAGTCCGCCTCTTTTCCTTCTCAAGGTTACAAGTTTCTCCGGCGATTGATATTTGCCCTGGCTGTATGGAACGCAAATGATATAGTACCTGCCTTTGCCTTCCACCATAAAGTAAACACTATCATTGGAATCCACAGCAAGGTCGCAGCCTCTTATATTTTCAACCGCTGATTCTGTGGTAACCGACTCAATAGCCGCCTTATCGGCAAGGATAGTAAATTTTTTCGTACCGGGGCTGTACTCTAAAATCGAATCTGCTGTTGTCTCAAAAAAAATGTAGGTCCCGCGTAACGTCTTCGCCAGTCCGTTAGGCACGGCATAAGACTCGCCGGTAAATGCCTTAACTTCATCCTCATCGATAATCCGATTGACCTTGCCCCAACCGCTATGGGCTGTGATAAGCACAAGCATTAGAACTGCTGTAAAAAATACGAAGATACCCTTTTTCATTTTGGAGCTCCTTCCAAAAAAAGCTTGATTTCGACAAAATCCTGAGTGTGAGAATATACTTAAATACACAAACTGACCGGTTGACTGGAAAGACTTTATATAAGTCATTGTAAAAGAAAAAGTTAAAATAGTTGCCGATGTGGTCGGCTTCAAAGAACCAGATACGAAATACGAGCGACCTGCCGAGCCAAGTGCTCGTCACGGCTGGCGAACGACGCTCAAACTGACCCGTTTCGAAAAAACGGTCAGTTTGAGTAAATAGTTTTTTGTCTGTATTCCGGATAGCCCTCATCCATTCGATTTACATCTTTTGCTCGCTCTGGAACAGTCCTTTGGCCTGGCCGATGAGATAGAAACTGCCGGTAATACAAATCAGGTCTTCTTTTCCAACGGCATTTTTTGCAAGCCGAAGAGCCTCGCCTAAACCATTGGCATTCTGGCACATCTTGCCGCAAATTTCAGTGTACATATCAGCCAAATCCTGGGGAGAGACCGCCTTGGCAGAGTTGCTGCGCGTAAATATCACCTTATCAGCCCCATACTGCAATGTACGCAGCATCCCTTCCACGTCCTTGTCGCTGTTGCAGCCGAAAATCACCACCATCGAATCGTAAGGAATATTCTGACCTATCGCATATATCAGGGCTTTGATGCTTTCTGCGTTGTGAGCGGCGTCTATCATAATTCGAGGGTCTTCGCAGATTACTTCCATTCTGCCCTGCAAGAAGGTATTTTTTAATCCCTCAGTGGCTTTTTCATTGTCTATTTCATAACCGCCCGATTTTAGTTTATCCAGCATAGCCAAAGCAAGACCACAGTTAATGGCCTGATGTCTGCCGTATAAAGGCACCTTCAGATGCTCAAATTTACTGGTCGGCGTTGTCAGGCAGATTCGCGTGTGCGGCCCATGCTCTCTGGAGGTTTCAAACCGATATGAAAAATCAATATCGCCGCCGGTTACGCTCAACGGCGCTTTGACAGCCAAAGCCTGTGATTTCAAAACGTACATTGCCTCCGGCTCCTGTTTGACAGTAACAATCGGCACACCACTCTTAAAAACACCTGCCTTTTCTTTTGCTATGCTGTCAAGAGAATCCCCCAGCAGATTCTGGTGGTCAAGACTGAGACTGGTTATGCCTATCACTTCGGGCTTGATAAGGTTGGTGCTGTCCAGTCTGCCGCCTAAACCGGCTTCTATTACAGCAATATCCACCTGCGAATCGGCAAAATGCATAAAGGCCATAGCCGTAATAATCTCAAAGAAAGTGGGCGGGTCGGTCTTTGATATCTTCTCCACCGGCGAATAAATACGATTCAGCAAACCAAACATTTGAGACTCAGTAATCATTTTTGAATCGACCACTATCCGCTCGTGCAGACTCACTACGTGCGGGGAAGTATATAGACCAACAGAATAATCATTTGATTCAAGCATCTTGGCCAGCATAGTGGCTGTAGAGCCTTTTCCTTTTGTGCCGGCTATATGAACTGTAGCGACTTTAAGGTGAGGATTACCAACCAACCCCAGCAGCTTTTTCATCCTGTCGAGATTAAAAGTCGTAACATTATAGCGCAGACGCTTCTGCCTTTCGTAGTCGGTCCTGTCAAAAAGGTAACCAATCGCCTCTTTATAACTCCTGAAGGCCTTTTTGCTCTTGGCCCTGGCGACTTTCGAAAAGCTCTTTTGCGTCCGTTTCTTTCTGGATGTCTTTACGGATTTAACCATAAACCTTTTATTATAACACTAAAACCTAAAAAGTCAACATCCACAAACCCAAAACCCACGAAAAACAGATAGGCTACATCCAATTATACGACTTAAGCTCTTGCTAACACAAAACTTATAAAAAATTCAAGCAGCAGCTATTATATTTCAACGCTTCTATCTTCTATAAGCAAAACTGAACATACAACCATTTTCTCTAATAATGCAGCGGTTTTAAGCCTAATCTCTTTGTTAATACGCTTTATTACGCCCTTTGTGCGGCTTCTGATAAGGTAAACTTCGATAAGGTATTGCAAAAAAAGCATTAGGGCAGATTTTTGGAAAAAGCAGGCCGTCATTAAGTTAGATGAAAGTTTGGCCGCTGGTGCCTGCAATGGCAAAATGTGGTTCAGATGGAGATAATCAATGATAGTCGGTGTGCTGACGGCACAAATGCATATGCAGGAGACAGCTTCGCTTAAGGAAAAGAGAAGCATTGTCAAGAGTTTAATCGGTCGGCTG